>SFEV01000099.1 GCA_004557975.1 Lachnospiraceae bacterium | reverse complement strand
AGAAAGGGATAGGTAATATGATCAAAAACGAATGGAAAAGCTTACTTCGTAACAAGCTCATGCTTATCGTCGTAATCGCCATTATCGTAATCCCGATCATCTATGCAGGTCTGTTTCTGAAATCCATGTGGGATCCTTACGGAAACGTAGACAGCCTGCCAGTGGCCGTGGTAAACGAAGACAAACCTGTCGAGTATAATGGCAAGACCTTAAGCATAGGTAAGGACATGACGGATGAGCTGAAAGACAACGACTCAATGGCATTTAACATTGTAGACAGCAAGACAGCAGAGGACGGTCTGGCCAATGGAACCTATTACATGGTTATCAAAATCCCGGAAAATTTCTCCGCAAACGCAGCCACTGTAATGGACAACGATCCAAAGCAAATGGAGCTATCCTATGAGACAAACCCGGGAACCAACTATATCGCCTCCAAGCTCAGTGAAACAGCAATGCTGAAGCTTCGCGATAACATTGCTTCCAAGGTTACGGAAACCTATACAGAAACCGTTTTTGATTCTATCTCAGAAGCAGGTGACGGAATGCAGGAAGCTGCAGACGGATCCGGAAAGATCGAAGACGGACTGAATACAGCAGCTGATGGTAACAAAACAATTACCAAAAACCTTAAGAAGCTTTCCACCAGTACTCTTACTTTCGTAAGCGGTGCTGACAGTCTCACCGAAGGTCTTAAGACCTACACCGATGGTGTTGCAAAGGTTAACGATGGTGCAAAGAGCCTGGACGATGGTGCAGATCAGCTGAACAGCGGCGTTGCAACTCTCACAGAAAAGGTTCCTGAGCTGACAACCGGTGTGGATACTCTGGATAAAGGTGTTCAGCAGTACACCGCTGGTGTGGATGAGCTTAATAAAAATTCTGATGCACTGAAATCCGGTGCAAGCAGCCTGGAATCCGGTGCAAACCAGCTGAACAGCGGCGTTGCAGCTCTGACAGAAAAGGTTCCTGAGCTGACAACCGGTGTAGATACTCTGGATGAAGGTGTTCAGCAGTACACCGCTGGTGTGGATGAGCTTAATAAAAATTCTGATACACTGAAATCCGGCGCAAGCAGCCTGGAATCCGGTGCAAATGCATTAAGTACAGGTATTGATACTCTTTCCGACGGAGCAACACAGTATGTAGCTGGTGCTGACACTCTTGCAGATGGAACTACCACCTATGTGGCTGGTGCTGGCAAACTCGCAGCCGGTGCCAAAGAGCTTGCAAAACTTGAAGACGGACTCACAACAGTTTCCAATGGTATCTCTCAGCTGAATACCGGTGTTACCAAAGGAACCGATGACTCACAGTCACTGATATCCGGAACACAGCAGCTGGAAAACGGACTGAAAGCCCTGAACGATAAGGTTTCTGCTCTGAAAGAGGGAACAACACAGGAATCCATCAACAAGCTTGCAGCCGGCCTTACTTCCGCAAAGGATGGTATGGACACAGCCGCAGCTGGTATGAACAGTGCTGCAGCTGGTATGAACAATGCCGCAGATGGAATCAACAACGCAGCCGGATATATTACTCAGGCCGCAGGCATCACAAGTCAGACCAGCAGCAGTATCACAGACAGTCTGATCCCTGCTCTCCAGAATGCAGGCACACAGTTCTCACAGGTAGGTGATCAGGTCAGCAGCATCCTTACAGGATACGGACAGCAGACAACGGAGGCACTTACTGATGCAAATACCAAGATCGGTACTGCCGGACAGACAATGACCGATTTAGCAGCACAGCTTCAGGCGATTCAGGCAACCGCTTCTGAAGACGGAACCATTTCCGCAGCAGCTCTGAATGATGTGATCAACGCTTTAAACAGCGTAGCCGGTGGAATGACTGGCGTGGACGGTTCTTACATGAGCAGCTATTCTGATCAGGTTTCACAGCTTGCAGCTGGTGTATCCGGTCAGCTCTCTTCTACTCAGGAAAACCTGAATACTGTTGCTTCCAAGCTTAACGAAGCAGCTTCCGGACTGACTCAGATCTCCGGAGGACTGACTCAGGGTGCCGGCACACTTTCTGAGGGTGCAACAACCATGACAGATGGTGCAAACCAGATGAGTGCAGGTGCAACAACCATGAGCGCAGGTGCAGAGCAGTTATCTGCAGCTACAAGTCAGCTTCCTACAGATCTGATCGCTCAGCTTTCTGCAGGTGTTACCCAGCTGTATCAGGGTGCACAGGCTGTAAACACAGGAACCAAGAACGTTTCCGCAGGACTTCAGTCTCTGGAAGACGGCACTGCCAAAGCCTTCCCGGTTGCAGCAGCAGGAATCAAAGCTCTGAACGATGGATTTGACCAACTGACATCTTATGATAAGCAGCTCAACGACGGTGCAAAGAATCTGAAAATAGCCGGCAAACAGATCACTGACGCACTTCCGGATATCAAATCCGGTGCAGGTCAGCTGGCAGATGGTTCTAAGGCACTGACAGATGGAATCACAACTTACACCGATGGTATTGCAAAGCTTTCCGAAAACAGTGCTGCTCTTACAGACGGCACCAAGAAACTGGCAACAGGAGCCAAGGCTCTTTCCAGCGGTGCTGCTACTCTTGCAGATGGAACAAAAGCATTAGCCGATGGTTCCGGAACACTGACAACCGGAATCACAACCTACACCGATGGTGTTGCTAAGCTTTCCGAAAACAGCTCCGCTCTTACCGACGGTACCAAAAAGCTCTCAACAGGAGCCAAGACCCTTTCCAGCGGTGCTACTACTCTTGCAAACGGTACTAAGACATTAGCAAACGGTACCTCAACACTTCTCAGCGGTACCGAGAAGCTTGTAAGCAACAACAGCACACTTAACAATGGTGCAAAACAGCTTGCAGATGGCGCTGCCCAGATCCAGAGCGGTTCCTCTCAGCTGTATGATGGCTCCAAGAAGCTTGGAAGCGGTATGAAAGAACTGAAAGACGGTTCCAAGACACTGACCACAAGCCTCAGCGATGGAGCTACCACTGTAAAAGACAATTCAGCAAGTGATGAAACGATCAAAATGTTCGCAACTCCTGTTGTAAACGATGAAACAAAACTTACCGATGTCCCGAATAACGGACACGCAATGGCACCTTACATGATGTCTGTAGGCCTCTGGGTCGGCGCACTGGCATTCTGCCTGATGTATCCTCTGGCTCAGTATAAGGGCAAACTGAAATCCGGTTTCGCATGGTGGGCAAGCAAAGCTTCCGTCCTTTATCCGGTAGCGATCCTTCAGGGAATCTGCCTGATCCTGCTATTACGTGCATTTAACGGATTCACACCTGCAGAGATGGGCAAAACCGTACTCTTCGCCTGCCTGACATCAATGACCTTTACCTCTATCATGTACTTCTTCAACATTACTCTTGGTAAAGTAGGAAGCTTCCTGATGCTGGTATTCATGGTCGTTCAGCTTGCAGGATCTGCCGGAACTTATCCGGTTGAGGTTTCACCTTCATTCGTTGCAAAGATCCATGCATACGTTCCGTTTACTTATACGGTCAACGCATTCCGTGCAACGATCAGCGGTGGCCGGAGCATTACCACTTCCATTATTGTAATGGTTGCACTGTTAGTGATCTTCACGATCCTGACGATCCTTCAGTTCAATTACATGACCAAGAGAAAGAAAGCAGAAAAAGTTGTTCTCTTCGACTGGCTGGAAGAAAGAGGTCTTGCATAATACTTAGTTACTGACAGAAGCTCCCCCGAACCTTCTGTTAGATATAGAAAAATTAAAACTGTACAGTTGCTCAGATGAGCTTCTGTACAGTTTTTTTATATTGTCCTCGTCAATTCTCCACGCTATAATTATAGCAGTTACAGAAAATCAAGCGGATAAAAGCATCCTCATTTGGTTAGATCTGATCAGGTAAATCCC
>SFEV01000046.1 GCA_004557975.1 Lachnospiraceae bacterium | reverse complement strand
TAATTAACCAGACCTATATTTTATTTATGATATATGTAAATATAGTGATTTACATATAATGATTGGTATAGGCAATAACTTTACAGTCTACTAGTCGACTTCTGGACAGTCAAAAGTTTTCACTCCACATTTTTGTGGCGTCAGATTACCTCCGGCAGCCACCAGACACCTCTCTGACCGCGTATACGCCCCGTATAGCGACTTTCTGGCGTGAGTCTAACAGTTCCTCATCTACAGTTCTCAGGCACTAAAATAAGCCTACAACTGTTTCAATGTTCTTAAACAATTATAGACTTATTTTGATGTCTGATATTAAATTCTATTCATATCAAGGCTCTTTGGCAATTGGTGTAAAATTGGTGTAAATCATATTCCACAATGTCAATTTTTCCCATAAAATAAGGCTTTTCTCGACATATGAATCACACCCCGCCCCGAAGAACAACTCTTAAATTGTGAATATTATAACCTTATTTCACAGGATTTTCAAGCATTATTTTTTGAAGAACAGATCAAGCCATATCTTTACCGTGCCGTGCGTGAAATGATCCGGTTGCATATCCGGCACTGATATGCCATACCCTTTATTGGTATCCTGCCCGCTGTCCTCAGATCCGCATCGTCAGAGAAATCCGCTTCTTTTGAAGATCGACGCCAAGAACTTTCACTTCCACAATATCACCGACACTTACCACTTCCAGCGGATGCTTCACAAACTTTTTGTCTGTGAGCTGTGAAATATGCACCAGTCCGTCCTGATGCACTCCGATATCCACGAAAGCACCGAAATCTATGACATTGCGCACCGTTCCTTTGAGAATCATACCTTCCTTCAGGTCTTTCATCTCAAGAACGTCTGTGCGAAGAATCGGCTGCGGCATTTCATCACGCGGGTCACGGCCGGGCTTGCAGAGTTCCTGGACGATATCGCGCAGTGTCGGTTCGCCGATTCCCAGCTTCTCCGCCATCTTTTTGTAATCCCTGATCCGGATATTTTTGACTCCGGGCTCTCTGATCCACTCTTTCGTGTATCCCAGCTCCTCCAGGAGTCTTCCGGCTGCATCGTAGCTCTCCGGGTGAATGCTGGTCCCGTCGAGAGGTTCTGCCTCCCCGCTGATGCGCATGAATCCAGCACACTGTTCGAAGGCCTTCGGACCCAGCTTCGGCACTTTCAGAAGTTCTCTCCTGCTTCTGAACCTTCCGTTTTCCTCCCGGTACGCCACAATATTTTTTGCAATCGTCTTTGAGATACCGGAAATATGCTCCATCAGAGGTGCGGATGCCGTGTTCAGATCCACACCGACCCGGTTCACACAGTCTTCCACAATTCCATCCAGCGCCTCTCCCAGTTTTTTCTGGTTCATATCATGCTGATACTGCCCGACACCGATGGATTTCGGATCGATTTTCACCAGCTCAGCCAGCGGATCCTGAACGCGTCTCGCAATCGATGCGGCACTCCTCTGCCCTACATCAAAGTTTGGGAACTCCTCCGTAGCCAGCTTGCTTGCCGAATATACGGAAGCCCCTGCCTCATTGGTAATCACATACGCCACCTTCTGAGGCACTTCCTTCAGCATATCGACAATCACCTGCTCCGACTCTCTGGACGCAGTGCCGTTTCCGAGAGAGATCAGGGTAATGCCGTATTTTGCGATCATTCCTTCCACTGTATTTTTGGCAGCACGGATTTTTGCCTCATTTGTCGGAGCCGTCGGATAAACCACTGCCGTATCCAGCACTTTACCGGTCTGATCCACCACTGCCAGCTTGCATCCTGTACGGAATGCAGGATCCCATCCCAGCACCACCTGCCCGGCAATCGGCGGCTGCATCAGAAGCTGCTCCAGATTTTTGCCGAACACCGAAATTGCTCCGTCCTCCGCCTTTTCTGTCAGTGCGCCACGGATTTCACGCTCAATGGCAGGAGCAATCAGCCGCCTGTAGCTGTCCTGAATCACATCGGACAGTACCAAAGATGTATACGGATTCTCCCGCGTAATGACCTTATGCTCCAGATAACGTAAAATCTCATCCTCCGGCGCCTCAATTTTCACCGTGAGGAATTTTTCTTTCTCACCGCGGTTCAGCGCAAGAATTCTGTGGCCTGCCGCTTTCGAAAGAGACTCCGTGTAATGATAATACATTTCATATACAGACTCTGCCTTTTCATCCTTTGCTTCACTCACAAGCATGCCGCTCTTCATCGTCATATCACGGATTCGAATGCGGTAATCTGCCTCGTCCGAAATCATCTCCGCCAGGATATCCTGCGCCCCGGCAATCGCATCCTCCACAGTAAGCACGTCTTTTTCTTCTGAGAGAAAAGCCTGCGCTTCTTTTTCCAGAGGATTTTTTGTCATCTGAAGAAGAATCAGATTCGCCAGCGGCTCCAGTCCCTTCTCCTTTGCGATCGTCGCACGTGTGCGCCGCTTCGGACGGTACGGGCGGTACAGGTCTTCCACCACCACAAGTGTCCCTGCTTCCTCAATCTGTCTGCGCAGCTCATCCGTCAGTTTCCCCTGCTCCTCTATCGTCGAAAGAACCTGTGCTTTCTTTTCCTCCAGGCTTCGCAGATAATTCAGTCGTTCGAACAGTCTGCGGAGCACCTCATCATTCAGTGACCCTGTGGCTTCCTTTCTGTAACGCGAAATAAACGGAATCGTATTTCCGTCATCTATCAGCTTAACTGCGGCTTCTGCCTGCCAGTCCTTGATTTCCAGTTCCTGTGCAAGTGTCTTGATAATGTTCATATATAGCTTTTTCTCCTGACTTTTATCCTGAATTTTTCTACGCCATTATACCTGAAAACCCCCCGCCCGGCAAGACACAATACAAAATCTGTATTTTCTTGTCTTCTTTTTTTATATGTGATATGATAGGATGCAGAAAAAAGGAGGAATGAGATATGTTCCAAAATGATATGTACGGACACGTTCCCACAAGAAGACCGATGGCTACCGCATCTCTTGTACTCGGTATCCTCTCTCTTTTTTTGTGTTCTGTCATTTATCTGGCGCTTCCGCTGGGCGCACTGGCAATTATTTTTGCCATACTTTCCCACACGGATTACACCATGACCGGAAAAAGCAAAGCAGGACTTGTGTGTGGACTGTGCGGCATTCTCGCATCTGTGATCATCACCGTGTCTGCATTTTACTACGTCCTGTCGAACCCGCTGGCGCGTTCCTATCTGGAATACTATATTCAGATGTATACCGGAGACTCTGATTTTGATCTGGATGATGATCTGCTCAGACTGCTGCCCGGAGGACAGAATCAGGATACAGAACAGCCGCCTGTCACTGTTCCGGACGAAGGAGGGCAGATGCTATGAAAAAGTCCATGACCCGCGAGCTGAAAGCATATGCCAGAGTTCTGCTGAACGGAAAGCACGGTTTCTTTGCCTTTGTTACACTGTTTCTGTTTCTCGTAAATTTCGTTATGAATACACTTCTGGACAGTGTATTTCCCGGAGGAGGCGCACTGAATCTGCTGCTTGAGCTGGTTTGTTCCGTGCTGATCAACGTCATTTTTTATCTCCTGCTCATCGGTCAGAAGCGGCTTTACCTGAATGTCTGCCGCGATGAAGTATTCGGAACCAATGATCTGTTTGCTTCTTTTACGGGACACCCGGAGCAGATTGCCATCTACTCCGTCCTGCAGTTTTTCCTGCAGTCTCTCCTGTTATATAACGGTGGGCTGTGGATTCTCATCGGAATCTGGAATGCCGCTTCCCTGAGAACGGCTCTGCTGCTTTTTGCCGCCGCACTGGCAGGAAGTATTTTCCTGATCTGGATTCAGCTGATTCTGTCATTCGTTCTCTACATTTTTGTAGATGAACCCTGGATCACCGCAAAGGAGGCAGTGAAAAAAAGTGTTTCCCTGATGAACGGAAACAAGTGGAAACTGTTTCGTCTCCAGCTCTCTTTTCTCGGTATGGATCTGCTCTGTCTTCTGTCCTTTGGAATCGGTTCTCTGTTCGTGGAACCGTATCAGGGAATCACAGAGACTCTGTTTTATCTGGAGGTGACGGGACAGGGATCTTTCCACCAATACAATACAGGCGAATACATGTAAAAAAAGGCTGATACACAGCAGATGCAAGTACTGTTGTGTATCAGCTTTTTTCAGTCTGCCGTCCTCTGCAGCAGCACATCCATAATTTTATATCCGTCTTCACGCATGATTCCGCTTTCGGCAGCCGCCTTTTCATTATAGAGGCTGCCATTTCCTGCTTTCTTCGTACTGTCGTAAAGCAGATACGGCACCGGATCTCCTGTATGCGTGCGGATGCGAAGCGGTGTCGGATGATCCGGCAGGATCAGCATACGATATGGTTCACCGGACGCATCCATCTGCTCTTTGACTCTCCGGATCACGCGCGTATCCAGATATTCAATCGCCTGGATTTTCCGTTCCAGACTTCCCTGATGTCCCATCTCATCCGGTCCCTCAAGGTGAATATACGCAAAATCAGCGCCCTGCTCCAGCAATGCCCGAACCGCAGCGTCAGCCTTGCCCTCATAATTGGTGTGGAGGCCTCCTGTAGCACCCTCCACCTCAATCACCTGCATCCCGGCGCCCACCGCAATTCCCTTCAACAGGTCAACTGCGGAAATCATGGCTCCCTTAATTCCGTATTTCTCTTCGAAGGATGTCAGAAGAGGCTTCGTCCCGGCTCCCCAGAACCAGCAGCTGTTGGCCGGATTCAGACCCTTTTTCTTCCGTTCCAGGTTGATCGGATGCTGTGAGAGAATCTCATAGCTGCGCTTCTGCATCTTAAGAAGCACCGGATCAGCCGGCAGATACGGCCCTGCAACCTCCGTCAGATGATCATGTGGTGGCGTCAGCGGCTCTACGGCGCCGTTCGCCCAGATCACACAGTGACGATAGCTGGTGCCCACATAAAACTGATACGTCTCGTTTTCCAGTTCTTCTTTTACTGCACCCAGGAGTACAGCGGCATCCTCTGTGCTGATTTCACTGGAACTGTGATCAATGATACGTTTCTGTTCGTATGGCTCATCCTCTGAAAGTGTAATAAGATTGCATCGCATTGCCACGTCGGTATCCTTCATCGGCACGCCAATGCTCAGAGCCTCCAACGGAGAGCGCCCCGTATAGTATTCCCTCGGATTATATCCCATCACTGCGAGATTGGCCGTATCACTGCCCGGACTCATGCCCTGGGGAATCGTCTTCAGAAGTCCTGTCTCAGACTGTACTGCAAGCTCATCCATTGTCGGTGTCACTGCGGCCTCCAGCGGTGTCCGTCCCTCCATCGCCGCCTGAGGCTCATCTGCCATTCCATCTCCTAAAACCACTATGTATTTCATATAAGCTCCTTTTTCTGCCTATTTTTCACGGATACGGATCATACTGAGGATCTCATCCGTCTGTGATGCGCATTTCCGGTACGCAGCTTCTGTCATAACATCTGTCACAAAGCCAAACTCTCCATCCACACCGGCATCCACGATCTCGATCTTTCCGAAAATCTGTTCTGCCTTCTCCAGCTGTGCAGCATTTCCTCTCATACGGACGAAAAAGCGTTTCTCTGTACCTGCCACGTCTGTAAGCACCTGCTTTTCCGGGCTCCATTCAGACATAACACTTGTGCCGAGCACCTGTGCTTCCTCAATTACATCAGCGACAACGGCACTTGCCGTAGCCTCCTTTCCGGCGCCCTGACCGTAAAACATTGCATCGCCCAGCATGTTCCCGTGAACAAAAATTGCGTTGAATACGCCGTTTACACCTGAGAGCGGGTCATCCTTGCCCACGAGATACGGTGCCACCATCGCCAGCACTTCCTCTCCGTTTTTGTGGCTGTAGGCAAGAAGCTTAATGGTTCTGTTCATCGCCTTCGCATACAGAATATCTGCAGAGGAAATCTTTGTGATTCCCTCCGTATAAATTTCTGTGAAATCTACACGCCTGCCGTATGCCAGGGAAGAAAGGATTGCAATCTTGCGGCATGCGTCGTGTCCTTCCACGTCTGCCTCCGGATTGCGCTCCGCATAACCCTTCTGCTGTGCTTCTTTCAGGACATCGTCAAACTCTGAGCCATCCTCGATCATTTTCGTCAGGATATAGTTGGTCGTCCCGTTTACAATGCCGGTAATCTCGTCAATAACGTCTGCTCCGAGGCATGTACGCAGCGGACGGATAATCGGAATACCGCCTCCGCAGCTGGCCTCAAACATATAGCTTGCGCCATGCTCCCTGGCAGTCGCCAGAAGCTCCGTGCCGTGACGTGCCACAAGCTCTTTGTTCGATGTGCAGACGCTCTTTCCTGCTTCAAGGGCACGCTTTGTAAAGGTAAATGCCGGCTCCGTTCCGCCCATTGTCTCAACTACGATCTTAACCTCCGGGTCATTTACGATCACATCAAAATCATGAACTACTTTCGACTCATTGGGGTCTCCCGGAAACTCCCGCAGATCAAGAATATATTTCACACCGAGATCTGCTCCTGTCTTTGCAAGAATACTGTCGTGATTTGTGTCAATGACCTTCACAACACCTGAACCTACCGTACCATAACCTAACACTGCTACCTGTATCATCTTTTCCTCCTGTTTTCTGTTCTTTCTGTCTTCCGATTATCGTTTTTTCTCTGTACCTGCTACTCCCGCGCCAGTATCTTCAGATACTGAACGCCCGGCTTCGTCTCAATCGTCTCAATCATACTGGAAACATCACCCGTCGCCGGAAGTACTTCAACACTGAGCGTCAGAGTCGCAACACCGTTTGTCGGTATACTCTGGTGAATCGTCAGAATATTGGCCTTGTACACTGCAACCACATTTAACACCTCGGAGAGCAGCCCCGGCTCATCATGCATCTGCAGCACAAAGGTAAGCGTTTTACCCTTGACATTATCACGGAACGGAAAAATATCATCCTTATATTTATAGAACGAACTTCGGCTGATTCCAACCTGGTCTGTAGCTTCCTGCACCGTCTCGACACGCTTCGTCTCCAGCAGACGCTTTGCCTCCACAACCTTCATCAGAACCTCAGGTACGGCCTTCTGTTTGACCACAAAATACTTTGTCTTATCTGGCATTTTTCTTCTCCTCACTGTAAACAGCTATCATACCTGTATTTTCGCTTTCTGTGTTTGTGTCAGAAATACGTTTGTATATTCCTCAAGGATAGTATCACATTTCTTACGGTGATGCAACACTTTTGTAGATTCTCCATAATCATAAAATGAGCCGGACAGCCGGATAAAGGCTGTCTCAGCTCATCATTGTCTGTCAATCTCAATTTCTGTTTCAGAATTTTTCAGTGTGTCTTCGGACATCCTCCGGTATTCCGTTTCCGGGATTACTCCTGCTCTGCCTGCTGTCCTCCGAGAGACAGCCATTTCAGGTATGCATTGATAAACACATCAATGCTGCCGTCCATGACAGCATCCACATTGCCGGACTCCTGACCGGTACGCAGATCCTTGACAAGCTTGTACGGCTGCATGACATAAGAACGGATCTGGTTACCCCATCCGATTTCCTTTACCTCACCACGGATATCCGATGCCTTCTCCGCATTCTCCTGCTGCTTGAGCAGATACAGCTTTGCCTTCAGCATTTGCATGGCCTTGTCCTTATTCTGATGCTGAGAGCGCTCATTCTGGCACTGTACCACAATCCCCGTCGGAAGATGCGTAATACGGATGGCGGAAGATGTCTTGTTGATATGCTGTCCGCCGGCACCGCTGGAACGGTACGTATCAATACGCAGATCATCCATATTGATCTCCACGTCAACATCCTCCTCAATATCCGGCATGACATCGCAGCTCACAAAGGAGGTCTGACGCTTTCCTGCCGCATTAAATGGAGAAATACGGACAAGACGATGGACACCCTTCTCTGATTTCAGGTATCCGTATGCATTCGGTCCGTTTACCTCAAAGGTGACAGACTTGATACCTGCCTCATCACCGTCGAGATAATCAAGCACCTCCACCTGATATCCTTTCTTGTCCGCCCAGCGCGTATACATGCGATAGAGCATGGAGGCCCAGTCACAGGACTCCGTACCGCCTGCACCTGCATGAAGTGTGACAATGGCATTGGACGTATCGTACTCGCCGGAAAGCAGTGTCCTGATGCGGATCCCGTCAAAGGTCTCCTGGAAGCTTTTCAGCGTCTCTTCAATCTCCGGGATTACGGCAGGATCGTTTTCCTCGTATCCCATCTCAATCAGAAGCTCTATTTCCTCGTACTGATTCTTTAACTGCTGGTATGTTTCAAGATCATCCTTGAGAGCCTTCAGAGTCTTCATGGATTCCTGTGATTTTTCCGGATTGTCCCAGAAATCAGGTGCCTCCATCTCACGCTCCAGCTCCTGGATTCTCTGCTCCTTATTTACCAGGTCAAAGTGAATCCCTCACTTCCACTAATGGTTCTGAATACGTATTTAAAATCGTTTTAAACTGGTCAAGTTCAACCACAAGCTTCACCCTCTTTCATATTATTTATATTTATATTTGTCTGCTCCTTCTATCCATAGAAGAGTAGGTTTCCAGTAAGTGTCCATTTATTTCTTCCGTCCGCAGCACTGCTTGTATTTCTTGCCGCTGCCGCAGGGACATGGATCGTTCGGATAGATCTTGTCTGCCGCACGCTTCTTCGGAGCACGCGGGCCTGAATCATCCTTGTTTGTTCCTGTGACTTTTGCCACCTCTTCACGCTCTACCTTCTGCTCTACTCTTACATGGAACAGGAGACGCACCGTATCCTCCTGGATACCTGCAGTCATGGCATCGAACATTTCATAGGCGCTCATCTTGTATTCCACAAGCGGATCCTTCTGACCATATGCCTGCAGACCGATACCCTGGCGGAGCTGATCCATATCATCGATATGATCCATCCACTTGCGGTCGATTACCTTAAGCAGAATCACGCGCTCCAGCTCCCGGAACTGTTCCTCCGGGAATTCCTTTTCTTTTGCTTCGTAGAGCGCTGTCGCACGCTTCGTCAGCTCTTCCTTCAGCTCATTCTTTCCTGCCACCTGTTTTAAGAGGTCAGCACTTACAGGCTCCATGGGAACAATCGGAAGCAGAACGGTATTCAGCTCGTTCAGATCCCAGTCTTCCTGATCCTGATGCTCGCCGCAGCACATATCCACGATGGAGCTCACATCATCGGAGAGCATTTTCAGGATAGAATTGCGCATACTTTCACCGTCAAGCACACGGCGTCTCTCGGCATAGATAATCTCACGCTGTTCATTATTGACCTGATCGTACTCCAGAAGATTCTTACGTACGGCAAAGTTGTTGCTCTCAATCTTCATCTGCGCCTTCTCAATGGCACTGGAAAGCATCTTGTGCTCAATCTGCTCACCATCCTGAACGCCGAGGGATTTGAACACCTTCATCATCTTCTCAGAACCGAACAGACGCATCAGATCATCTTCAAGAGAAATGTAAAATCTGGACTCACCCGGATCGCCCTGACGTCCGGAACGGCCTCGCAGCTGGTTATCGATACGTCTCGACTCATGGCGCTCCGTACCAATGATCTTCAGTCCTCCGGCTGCTCTCGCTTCATCATCCAGCTTAATATCAGTACCACGGCCGGCCATATTGGTCGCAATCGTAACGGCACCGTGAATACCGGCATCTGCTACAATCTCAGCCTCCAGCTCATGGAACTTCGCATTCAGCACCTTGTGCTGGATACCCTCCCGGCGCAGCAGCGTACTGAGCAGCTCAGACACCTCAATGGTTACTGTACCGACAAGCACCGGCTGTCCCTTCGCGTGTGCCTCCTTTACCGCCTCCACAACAGCGCGGTATTTTTCCTTCTGAGTCATATACACGGCATCGTCCATATCGATTCTCTGTACCGGACGGTTCGTCGGGATCTCCACAACGTCCATTCCGTAGATATCACGGAACTCCTTCTCCTCCGTCAGAGCGGTACCTGTCATGCCGGCTTTCTTTTTGTACTTATTAAAGAAGTTCTGGAACGTAATCGTCGCAAGTGTCTTGCTTTCACGCTTTACCTTTACGTGCTCCTTCGCCTCAATCGCCTGGTGAAGGCCGTCAGAGTAACGGCGTCCCGGCATAATACGTCCCGTAAATTCATCGACGATCAGGACTTCATCATCCTTCACCACGTAATCCTGGTCACGGAACATCAGATTATGGGCACGCAGAGCAAGGTCCACATTGTGCTGAATCTCGAGGTTCTCCGCATCTGAGAAATTGTCGATGTGGAAGAATTTCTCTACCTTTTCAATACCCTGCTGTGTCAGTGTAACAAGCTTGTCCTTTTCATTGACGATAAAATCCCCGGTCTCCGTGATTTCCTCGCCCATGATTGCAGTCATCTTCGTCACTTCACCGCTGGCCTCACCGCGCTCCAGCTGTCTCGCAAGAATGTCGCAAACCTCATACAGCTTCGTGGATTTTCCGCTCTGTCCAGAAATAATCAGCGGAGTACGCGCCTCATCGATCAGGACAGAGTCGACCTCATCGATGATCGCATAGTGGAGGTCACGCTGTACCAGCTTCTCTTTATAGATAACCATATTGTCACGAAGATAGTCAAAACCGTCCTCGTTGTTCGTAATATAAGTGATGTCGCAGGCGTACTGCTCTCTGCGCTCGTCGTTGTCCATAGAATTGAGGACACAGCCGCAGGTCAGGCCCAGGAAGCGATGTACCTGTCCCATCTCCGTGGCATCACGGTTGGCCAGATAGTCATTGACTGTAATAATATGAACACCCTTGCCTTCGAGGGCATTCAGATATGCCGGAAGAGTCGCCACCAGCGTCTTACCTTCACCTGTCTTCATCTCCGCGATACGCCCCTGGTGAAGAATAATACCACCAATCAGCTGTACCCGGTATGGCTCCAGTCCCAGGACACGCTTGTCTGCCTCTCTTACAACGGCGAATGCCTCCGGAAGCAGGTCGTCCAGAGTCTCTCCCTTTGCCAGTCGCTCCTTGAATTCTACGGTTTTATGCTGCAGCTCTTCGTCTGACAGAGACTGCATGGTTGGTCTTAAAGCTTCGATCTTCTCAACCAGCGGCATAATACGTTTTACCTCATGCTCACTGTGAGTACCGAAGATCTTTTCAAATAATTTCATTGCGATTCTCCAATCTCGAATAATTTCCAACCTATTGTAACACTTTCCTCCCCTCAACACAATCAAAATTTTCGTAAACAGTTCAGGGCATCAACAAAAGAAAAAACAGGGCAGATTTCTCTGCCCCGTCCTCTCTTTCATTCTCATGAATACTCCGGCTCGATCAGTCCGTATGTATTTCCCTTTCTCTTGTAAACAACATTCACTTCTTCTGTCTCCGCATTGAAGAACACATAGAAGTTATGTCCCAGCAGCTCCATCTGGATGCATGCATCCTCCGGATACATCGGCTTCATTCCGAAGTGTTTTGTGCGGATGATCCTGATCTCATCCATCGGCTCAGACTCTTTTTCAATAAACTCTTTTTTGAAATTGCCGCCGTCCTGATGCTTTGCAACTATTTTTTCCTTGTATTTGCGAAGCTGACGCTCAATTACCTCTTCTACAAGATCGATGGATACATACATATCATTGCTGACCTGCTCCGAACGGATGATATTGCCTTTTACCGGAATCGTCACTTCTATTTTCTGACGTTCCTTCTCTATGCTGAGCGTAACAATGATTTCTGTATCCGGTGTAAAGTATCGCTCGAGCTTACCGAGCTTGTCCTTGATTGCTGTTTTCAGACCGTCTGTCACTTCGAGATTTTTACCACTGATCGTAAACTTCATAAATATTCAGCTCCTTTACCTGAGAATAAGAAATACCGTCTGTAACCGACCACATTTCTAATGTAATTATAACATAGTTCCTATTTTTTTCAATAAAAACTTGTCTTTTTTCTTAATTCTTCAAATTTTTACAAAAATTTAAGATTAATTTTCACACAACTCAAGCACTTTTCGATAAGAAAGGCTGCCGCCAAACAGATCCAGCGCACTTCCGACGGTCACATCCAGCCTGTTTTTCCCAAGTTCCCGAAGCAGTTTAAGATCGGTGTAGCTGCCCACACCGCCTGCATAGGTAACCGGAATTTTCCCCCAGTCCCCCAAAAGCGACGCAAGCTCACCTGCAATTCCTGCTGCCTTTCCCTCCACATCAGCGGCATGGATCAGAAATTCATCACAATATCCGGCCAGTTCATCCAACACCTCCCGGCTCAGCCTGACATCCGTAAATTTCTGCCAGCGATCCGTGACGATGTAATAACCATCCTCTTTTTTCCGGCAGCTCAGATCAAGGACGAGATGCTCCCTGCCGGTCTCCCGCATCACCTTTTCCAGATTTTCGTAATAAATCCGTCCATCCTTAAATACGTAGGATGTGACAATCACGTGGGACGCCCCTGCATTAAGAAACTCCGCCGCGTTTTTTTCATTGACACCGCCTCCCAGCTGCATACCCCCGGGGTATCGCGACAGTGCAAGCAGAGCCTGCTGCTTCGTAGCCTCATAATACGGAGAAGAGGCAGGGTTCAGCAGAATAATATGGCCTCCCGTCAGCCCGTCTCTCCGATAAAAATCTGCATAAAATCCGGCATCCTGCTCCGACACAAAATTCTCCTTTGCCCTGTCTCCCCGATCCTGCAGAGTTCCTCCCACAATCTGTTTTACTTTCCCATTATGTATATCAATACACGGCCGAAACCTCATATTTTCCTCCCGTATCACATTCACAACAGCAAAGCGAAGCTCCAAGCCGGATCTCCGGCGTGAGCTTCTGCCTTGCCTTTTACATTATAACAGTCATCAGCTTTATACAGACGGTATCGTATCAGCCCGCATTGTTGCGGTTGTTATCGTTGCCCGTCAGCTCATCACCGGCGTTTTCCACACCGTTGATGATATCCTTTCCGGCATCACCGACACCGTCAATAATATCTGCACCGGCATCGCCGAGATTATTTCCATTTTGGTTGTTGTTGTCCGTCACGTCATTTACGGTACCGTTGTTTTCCGTCACACCGGTTCCATTGGCTGTGCCGTTCTCATTCACGGTCCCGTCAGTGACACCGGTTGTACCATTTTCATTCACAGTTCCGTTTGTGCCCGTGCCGTTGCCGGTCACTCCATCGTTGGCAGTCGTGTTGTTCTCTGTAGCACGGTTGGTCTCTGTCTGATTCGTCTTATTTTCTGTGTTTGTCTCGGCCACGTTGTTTTTTCCATTATTTGTGTTATTATTCCCGCAGCCAGTCAGCAGGGCCATGCAGCAGAAGCATGACAGACATAATGCGTACTTTTTCCAGCGTTTCATAATTTTTTCTCCTTTTCTTTTATTCTCGTGAAAGCAACGAGCCAGTGACAAAACAGCATGTCCCCGACAATCGTTATGGTAGTAATATATGCTTTTTTCCCGTTTTTATTCCGGGACAGCCTGAATATTTTTCACGTGAATAAATGCAGGATATATCTCTATTTCACTGTCACAGTACATTTTTTTGTTTTACTTCCGCAGCGCACCGTAATCACTGCTTTTCCTTTTTTTCTGGCAGTTATTTTTCCTTTTTTGGAAACAGCAGCCACTTTTTTATTGGAGGAACTGTATGTCACTTTTTGAACACATGTGACCGGAGCAATCACAGGTGAAAGCTGATAAGTCTTTTTTTTCTTCAAAGTCAGCCGTGACAATATTCCGCTTATTCTGGTTGCAGCCACAGCTTTGCTCTGGACTCTCACCGACAGCTTCGCCTCCAGGCCGCTGGCCAGAGTCGCGACAATCTGTGCAGTACCCGTTTTTTTCTGCGCAGTAATGACACACGTGCCGTCCGTTTTTCCTTCCACACGCACGACACTGCTCTTTGTTGTACTCCAGGATTTCACATAATCTCCCGGGCCCAGACCGCTCACCAGAAATGCGCCTGTCGACTGCCCTTTTTTCAATCGTATGCTTTTCAGGTTCTGAGAAACGGAAGGAGCAAGCTTTGTCCCACGGGCTGCGACCGTTCTGCCGGCAGTCCCGCAGCCATAGTCGCAGTAATACGTCTTCGTCCCGTCGGATATGCACGTCGCATCCTGGTTATAGACTGTCGTACTGCGAAAACTGTGTTCTGTTTTATCAAAAATGTTCAGCGTCACCTCACCGCATTCACAGCGGAGAATTTCGTACCCCTCCTCCTGGCATGTCGGTTCTTTCTTTTCCACCGAACTCCAGGTATGGGTATGCATCGGGTGCTCCTGGTCGTAAGAATAAGAATTCAGAACAGGAACGGCAAACGTTGCCGTATAATCACTTGGTGAAAAATTCAGATAAATCAGGCGTTCTTCCCCGATATACATTCCCGAACTGTTCTGTGTCAGGCTGCCTGCGAGAAAATACGTGTAGATAGTTCCCGTCTTCTGGTCATCCCAGGTCGTATCAACCAGATACCAGTTGCCATCTTCCATCCTCACGTAATTCCACATGTGACCGCCTCCGGCATCGCCTGTGACGAGAATACATTCTATTCCGAATTTTGCACACAGAATCTTAAATGCCTTTGCGTACCCCTCACAGACCACCTTCTTTTCCTTCAGGAAAATTCCTGCTGAGGAATGAGCGTACGCTTTACGCGGGTCATCCTGTGTGTATGCATTATACGAATCATCATAGGCTGCAATACTGCAGATATAATCATGAACAGCCTGCACCTTATCCCGGGTTGTACTTCCGGCAGCGAGCCCGGAAGAAATCTGCGATACCGTGCCATCCACAGCAGCCCTGAACGATTCCATCTCATCTGATGCTCCTGCGTAGTCTTCTTTCGGTGTAATACGGACAGTCGATACAACGTAAACCTTGCTGCCGTCTATATTCTGGCGTGATGCGACTGCACCGTAGGAGACAAGTCCCATCCAGAACACTTCCGGATAATCGTACTTGAATGCATCGTAGGCCGCCTGCACCATGTAGTCCACTTCCATATCGACTTCTTCATATTCATTCCTTGTCGCATACTGAAGCACTGTATCCACACCCAGATTCACCTCCACAGCTCCGGTACCGGACTTCTGCACATATGCATCCACCATACTGTCATAGGCGAGTTTTGCTCTTCCCTCCAGCTGACTTCCATAAGAATCCGTATATGACCCGGACCGAAAAGCACGCAGCCGGGGCATGAACGCATCAGAGGCACGTCCGCTTTCACAGACTGTGCCCTGAATTTCCTGCGGAAGCTGTTCTGTCTCCGGTTCTGCTTCCGTTTCCGGCTCAACAGTTTCTATGGCCAGCACCAGTTCATCTGCACTGTTCCACATCTGAACCGCCCCGGAATCCTCCTCAGAATCAGACACAGATTCATCCGGCTCCGGCAGTTCCGTACTCTCTGTAGAAACTTCCGAACCGGAAAGTTCCGTTTCTCCCGGATCCGCTTCCTGATACGTTTCCATATCCTGTTCATCTGTTTCCTGTAATAATATTTCCGACTCTGCCACCGGCACTTCTTCCGGCACATTTGTCGTTTCCAGCGTCACACCGCACTGCATTTCACTCTCAGACAGTATGAAATCCTCTGCCCCCGCAGTATTCACCGCCATCACTGACATTATAAGTGCCATAAACGCCGCTGTTCTTTTTCGCTTCATCCGCATATATCGCAGCCTCATCATCCACCGTTGCCCAATCCTGCTGTTCTTTTACTTCTGTAGATATCCCTCTGCAGCGTCTGCTTTACCGCTGCATTTTATTTCACAGTCACTTTACATTTTACCGAAAATTTCCCTGATTTCACAGTAATTGTTGCAGTTCCCTTTTTCCTGGCTGTCAGTTTGCCACTTGTACTCACCGACACAATTTTTGTGTTGGAAGAGGACCATTTCACCTTCTGAAGGGATGTAATAGGCTTAATCACCGCCTTCAGTGTTTTCTTCTGTCCTTTCTGCATTGTCAGTGTCTTTGGAATACCCGTAATTTTCGTCGTTGCAACTGCATTTTTCTGTACTGTTACCTGTATTTTTTTTGTTTTTCCACTTTTCAGCTTTACCGTAATTGTCGTTTTACCGACTCTCTTTGCTGTAATCTTTCCCGTTTTTTTATTTACCGATGCAATCTTCGAATTCTTAGATGTCCAGGAAGATACAGAGTCTCCGGCTGCCATCGTCACTGTTACTTTCTTCGTTGACTGCCCTTTCTGAAGGGTAATCTTTGTGACATTGGTACTGATAAACGGTGTCAGCGGCGCAATCGCACGTTCCGTGACAGCTGTACATCCAGGCGCCGTACACGCGGCAACCTCCCTGCCTGATTCAAATACGGTCGGCTGCTTATCGACAACGAAATCCCCATACTGATGCTCCAGAAGCGAAAGCGTCTCCACAGATTCCGGATTCACGGCATTACAGATTGTACAGTGTATGGAAGATACTCCACCGGCCGTGCATGTAGATGGGATATCTACCGTTTTTTCCGTGTTCCAAACATGACCGTTGGCCGGAATCTCTTCCGTCCGCAGAATCTCCCTGCAGACAGTACATAAGAATACTTTTTTTCCTGTCTCCGTACAGGTGGGCTGTATCGTGACCGTTCCTCCATCCTCCTGATGAGGAAGCGCAGGAATCGTTTCCTCATCCTTCACAGCATCACAGTTTTTGCAGTGGATACTTGTCTTTCCGGGTGCACTGCATGTGGCCGCAATATCTGTTGTTCTTACCGTGTTCCATGTATGACCGCTCGCTGGAAGCGTTTCTGTACGCAGTTCTTTGGAGCAGGTTTTGCATCGGTATGTTATTTTACCGCTTTCCGTACATGTAGGTTCTGTTGTAACAGTCCTGCTGTCCTCCTGATGAGAAAGTACAGCTACCGGCTCGGTTTTTGTCGTCCTGCAATTCACACAGGTATATGTTTTTACTCCCTGCGATACACACGTTGGCTGCTGCGTTACTGTTCCACTGTTCCACTCATGATCCAGCATTGTTCCGGGATCAGTAACAGTTTTGCTTGCCGTGCAGGTACCGACCGTACATACGGCCTTTCTGGTCCCGTCCTTCTGACATGTGGCATCACCATTGGAAGTATAAGCCCATACATGTGTATGCCACTGTTCCGTGCTCAGTTCAGGTACAGCAAAACTCTTTGTGTATTCTGTTCCGGAAAATACTGTATACGCTGTACGTGACGTTCCGATAGTTTCTCCATTAAAGCCGACTGAACCGGAATTTGCCAGAAAATATACATACGAGATTCCACTCGTCTGATCATCCCAGGTGACATCAACGAGATACCATCTTCCCTCTTCCAGCTGCACAAGATTCCACGCATGTGCACCTCCTGCATTCCCTGGAATGACTGCACACGGTATACCAAACAAATCACAAAGCAGTTTAAAGGATTTTGAATATCCGTCACAGACGACAGCATAATTATTTTTGTTCAGAAAGACACCGGCCGTCGAATGAATATATCGATATTGTTCCGAATCGCTGGAATATGAAGCATAATTATGATCGTATGACAAATGCTCGCAAAGATAATCATGCAGTACCTTCAGAATATCTGCCCAGTCTGCATCCGCGTTTCCGATTACACTCTTCAGCGAAGCGACAGTTCCTGTTACCGACTGGTCAAAGGCCGCAATATCCTGGAAAGCGCCTTCATATGCTTCCGTCGGAACCAGTGTAATCTGCGAAACAGAAAAATTATAACCTCCGTTCTGTGTGTCAGCACTTCTGGATAATCCGAAACTCATCATCGGCGGAGCCATCCAGAATGCCTCCGGACAGTCAAACAGAAATGCGTCGTACGCTGCCTGAATCGGATACATCAGCTGAGATATATAATCCTGATATTCCTCCGTTTCCTGATAACTCTTATCCTCAATCTGTTTCTGTGTCACATCCAGATGAAACTGAAACTTCGATGACAGATTGCAGGTAATATCCTCCATCACCTTGTTTTTTGTATATTTTTCCACCATCTGTCTATAGAGATATGCAGCATCTCCGGTCAGCTGATCACCATAAGAATCCGTATATACTCCATCTGAGAACAGTGAAATCAACGGAAGTCCTGCTGTAGATGCCATACCACTCTCTGCCAGCCGGACCGTAACAATTTCTGTTTCCGGTTCCTGTGTCTGTACGCTCTCCTCGCCTTCCACAGATGCGAACGTTCCTTCTGCCACCTCCTGGATATCCAGAATAAAGTCATCACTTCCGTCTGCCATCACAGTATTGTCCGCGTCGAAAATCTCCTGCGGTACTGAAGTATCTTCTGATACACTCTCATCATATTCCGACAAAACAGTATCCTCTGATACAGTCTCACTATCTTCCGGCAAAACAGTATCCTCTGGTAAATCATCCGTAATTACCGCGTCTCCAGATTCACAGTCCAAATCTGCAGCTGTGTCAGAAAAATCTTCCGTATTCTCCTCTGTCCATTCAGTTACACTTACCGTATCCTCTGCCTGCACTGTCCCAACCGCTGAGACCGCAAGGGCCGCTGCAAGCACAAAAGCTGTTATCCTTCGTTTCATTTCTTTCCTTTCTTATCCTTAATCAGGCGGATATTCACAATCCGTTTCATTACCTGGTTCTGACCAGATAACTGCTCCGTTTACGCCATCCCTACTCGGGTTTTCTGTGATCTCCCATATAAAACAGTGCTACCGTCCCCGGACCGGAATGGGCACCGATCGTCGGTCCAATGGTATAAATCAGGAATTTTTCTATTCCGAACCGCTGCTGCACAAGCTGCTTTACGTATAAAGCGTCATCATAGCAATCGCCGTGGCTGATAAACACAATATCGTTTTTACTGCGCCAACTTCCCATCTGTTTTTCCATATTGTCCACCAGCGCAGTCAGAGATTTCTTTCTCCCGCGCACCTTGGCATGAGGCTTCAGATGCCCTTCATCATCCACATGCATTACCGGCTTCAGGCTGATCATGGTACCGAGCACTGCAGCAGTTTTGGAAAGACGTCCGCCACGATACAGATGGAACAGATCATCTACCGTAAAACTATGGCACACATGCTCTTTATTTTCCTCCAGCCATGTAACCAGTTCGTCATAGCTCATTCCCTGTTTCTGAAGCATGAGAGCTTTATGCACGAGAAGGCCTTCTCCCATGGAAGCACAGAGAGAATCAATGACCGTAATCCTGCAGTCAGGGTTCTCCTCCATCAGCTCCTGTGCTGCAAGCCGTACACTGTTGTAAGTGCCGCTGAGACCACCCGAAAATGCTATGTGAATTATGTTTTTATTAATCTGTATATATTGTTTCAGATAATCTCTGGCAAGCTCCGGATTAACCTGAGAGGTAGTCGGAAGCTTTCCGTCGCGCATGCTCTGATAGAATGCTGCCACAGACATCTCATGTCCGTCGTGATACGTCTCACCGTCCAGAATATAGGGAAGACACATCTTCATCAGACCGTGTTCCACGTAATATTCCTCCGGAAGATCTGCTGTATTGTCCGTCGTAATCAGATATTCCATATGCTTTTGCCTCCTTTTTATCCGTTATCATACCATTATTTGTTATCTATTGCAAACGTAATTCAGCAAAGCCCCGGCAAAAGTTACTGTGAACAGTAACCGGCAAAACACTGTTCAGGCAACAGTCTGAAAGGTCTGTGGGCGAATAATTTCCTTAAAGATCCGGCATAAAGCATGACCATCCTCAATACAATATAATAACTTTATTTTACCGGAGAAGTCCCATGAGTTCCAATCCCAGAATTTTTGTATTTAAGACACGTGAGATTATTTACACTTTCCTGCTGATTTTTCTGGCCGTTCTGCTTGTGCTCTGTCTCGTTCTGATGTTTACAAAAAAGAAATCTGAACCGCAGAGTCTTACTCCCGATACGGGAAGTTCCCAGAGCATAACCTCTGACAGTGAGCAAAGTCAGGCCACCGGCGCGCAGAACGCAAGCGGGTCCGCCATCTATACTCCCGGTGTCTACACAACCTCCGTTTCTCTCGGAGATTCGACCGCCGATGTGGAGGTAACTGTGGACAGCGGCCACATCAATTCCATTCGCCTTGTGAATCTGAGTGAAGCGACCGCGGCCTCTTTCCCGCTGGTCACCCCTTCGCTGGATCACATTGCATCCCAGATTCTGGAAACACAGAGTCTGGAAAACATCACGTGTCCGCAGGAAAACCGCTACACATCCCAGATGCTGCTGACAGCAATCGCTGATGCTCTGAACCGAGCTGCTTCTGTACAGCAGTAATGAGACAGCAAAAATGCCCTGACCCCGAACAGTTCTCTGTGTCCGAAGGCCAGGGCATTTTTGATATATTTATTTGTCCTTTGAAATCAGGTAGTACGGAATCGCTACAAACAGAATGCCTCCCACCATGTTTCCAAGTGTCACAACCGCCAGGTTATACCAGAAACCTGCCATGCTGACAGCTGCACCATTGGGGTTCATCAGTCCGATGGAGAGGAATGTCATATTTGCAATACTGTGCTCGAAGCCGCAGGTAACGAAAGTCGTCACACAGCAGAAATTCATCGCAATTTTAGCGCCCTCTGATTTCAGCTTTGTGCCGCACCAGATTGCAACACATACACAGATGTTGCAGAGGATTGCCTTTGCAAATAGATTCGGTACGCTGCCTGCCATCTTGCCGGCTGCAGCATTTGCAAAGAATGCTCCGATGTCTCCGCCTGCCGGAATCCCTGTCATGGTAAAGATTGCTGCAGCTATCACGGAACCGATCAGATTGCCGATCCAGCAGATCACCCAGAGCTTCACCACATTACCCCAGGAAACGGTCTTTGTCAGTCCGCCAATGGTCATGACGAAGTTGTTGCCCGTAAAAAGTTCAGCGCCTGCCATAGTAACAAAGCAAAGCCCAACAGAGAATACGATACCGCATGCAAGCTTTGTGGAGTAGGCGCCGCCGCCTGTAAATACACCGCCGACTACACCCATCAGAATACTTCCCAGTGCAATGTACATACCTGCCAGAACAGACATAAGTACATAACCTGTTATATTCTTTTCCATCAGTCCAACCTTGCCTTTGGCCGCATTTCCAACTGCCTCTATCTCATTTTTAAACATATTGATTGCCTCCATTTCAGACAGACAGTTTTGCAGCTGTCTGTTGTTATTCACATAAACAAAACGGGGCTGACGCAAAGGAGATGCTGCTGCGACAGCCCCATTTTCAGGATATTCCGATTAGAACAGACCGGAGATCTTTCCTGTCTCGTCTACATCAATTCTCTCTGCAGCCGGTACCTTCGGCAGACCAGGCATGGTCATGATCTCGCCGGTCAGCG
>SFEV01000045.1 GCA_004557975.1 Lachnospiraceae bacterium | reverse complement strand
CTTTCGAAACGGACTGAAGAAGAAAAAAATACAAAACAGAGTCAAAGAATGAATGCACCAGAAAAATTGTATAAAATGAATAGAAAAACAGCATTTTGAAAATGTAAAAAGATATTATAATTATAATAATGCACAAAAAATAAAATGAAAAACAATTATGATTGACAAAAACATCAGATAAGAATAGAATAATCATAAACAATCGAAAACGAAACAAAAAAATAAAAATATATACAGGAGGTGGGGGTGTGGGTAACACGTTTTTGGAGATTACCAACGTAAGCAAGACCTTCCCGGGTGTGAAAGCGCTGGACAATGTACGGTTTGATATTGTTCCCGGCGAGGTTCATGCGCTTGTAGGCGAGAATGGTGCAGGGAAATCTACATTGATCAAAATTCTGTCAGGTTTTCAGCAGCCGGATCCAGGAGCCAGGATTCTGATTAACGGACAGGAGACGAAGCTCAATGGAGTTATGGATGCCATTAAGCAGGGAATTTCCGTTATTTATCAGGACTTCAGTCTGTTTGCCAATCTGACTGTGGCGGAAAATATCGGTATCAATGAAATTATCGAGAAAAACAAGCCGCTCCTTAACTGGAAAGAGATTAATGCCAAGGCGGAAAAGGCACTTGCCTTTCTGGGTGCGGAGAAGGATATTGATCCGAAAGACATTGTAGAGAATCTTTCCGTGGCAAAGCAGCAGATGGTGGCTATTGCCAGTGCAGTTGCACAGGATGCCAGAATGATCATCATGGATGAGCCGACCTCCGCACTGTCAAGAGGTGAGGTAGAGCATCTCTATCAGATCATTGAGACATTGAAAAAGAGAAACATAGCGATCATGTTTGTAAGCCATAAGATGGAAGAGCTTTTCCACGTTGCAGACCGCTTTACAGTATTCCGTGACGGACAGTACGTAAAGACGGTAAATAAGGTCGATGTGGATGAGCCGACCCTCGTTTCCCTGATGGTTGGACGTAACGTAGAGATCAAAAATTACGCAAACCTTGAGGAAAAAGGTCCCGTTGCCCTTAAGGTGGAAGGACTTTCCAAAAAAGGAAACTTCAAAAATATCAGTTTTGAAGTACACAAAGGAGAGGTTGTCGGGATCACCGGTCTTGTAGGAGCAGGACGGAGTGAGATGGCACAGGCTGTATTCGGAATACACCACCCGGACAGCGGAAAGATTTATATCGACGGCAAAGAGGTTCAGATTCATTCTCCGGCGGAGGCGCTGGACAATGGCATTGCGTACATTCCGGAGAGCAGGCAGACACAGGGGCTTGTACTTCCGAAGACGATCGAGAGCAACATTACGCTTCCCGTGCTGAAAAAATACAAGAATAAATTCGGTATCGTTGACCGGAAGCGCCAGAGGGAATCTGTAGACAAGTGGGTTGAAATGCTTGATGTAAGACCGAATGATCCGGATATGCTGGCCATGCAGCTTTCCGGTGGAAATCAGCAGAAGGTAGTACTTGCAAAATGGATTTCCACACAGGCAAAGATTCTGATTATTGATGAACCGACCAACGGTGTTGATATCGGTGCAAAGTCAGAGATTCATCAGATTATCCGCAAGCTTGCCAGCGAAGGTACGGCAGTCATTGTTATCTCTTCCGAACTCCCGGAAATTCTTTCCGTCAGCGACCGTGTACTCGTTATGCGTAAAGGAAGAATTGCAGGCGAATTCATAAATGACGCACTTACTCAGGAAATGATCATGAGTAAGGCCGTTGTATAGGCAGGAGGATTGGAAAATGGGCGAACGTATTAAAAATTTTACAAAACGAAAAGAATTCGGCATTATTCTGATTATCCTGGTTCTGTCGGCGATACTTACTGTTATGAGCAGTGCGTTTCTGAAGCTCGATAATATCCTGGATTTTCTCAGAAGCAATGCGGTGATCGGTATTATGGCACTTGGTATGCTGCCGGTTCTGATTTCAGGAGGAATTGATCTGTCGGTTTCCTCGACAATTGCTTTTGCCGCTGTCATAATCGGTAAGTTTATGCTGGCATTTCCGAACAGTAATCCTCTGATCGTTATCATCGTTGCAATGGTAGCAGGAGGACTGGTGGGACTGGTCAATGGTCTGATTATTACAAGATTCAAGATTCCGCCGATCGTGGCAACACTTGGTATGCAGACGATTATGCTCGGCTGTGTGCTGCTGTACACAGGCGGTATGTGGATTTCAGGACTTCCCGGCTGGTGGAGCAGATTCGGTACATTCAAGCTTGGCAGCTTTCCGACTGATATCGGAGGAACGACAGGTGTTTCCACACAGGTAATCATCTTTGTGTTTGCCTGCCTTATTACCAGTTTTATTCTGAAGTATACGCTGATCGGACGTGGTATCTATGCAGTCGGCGGCAGCGAATCCTCCGCAATCCGTGTGGGATACAATGTAAATAAAATTATCGTGTTTATTTACGTGTTCAGCGGACTGATGACAGGTCTTGCGGCGGCTACACACGTTTCCATCGTAGGACAGGTTGACCCGAATACATATACAGGCTATGAGCTGGATGTTATTTCCACTGTAGTACTCGGAGGAGCCAGTACGCTGGGTGGTGTCGGAACCGTATTCGGAACTATTCTCGGCGTTGTGCTGATGGCAATTGTAAAGAACGGACTGATCCTGGCGAAGGTTCCCACCTACTGGCAGAAAGTGGCCATGGGACTCGTAATCCTGATCGCAGTATCCGTTGACATTATTAACCGTAAACGTGAGCAGGCGAAACTTGTTCGTGTAGATGTCGAGGAATAGGAGGATGCATATGAATAAGATGAAAGATCTCAGATCCAGACATTCCAGCGAGTTTACACTGCTGCTGATTTTTGTCGGACTGTTTGTTCTGATGGCTGTCCTGTCTCCGGACAGATTCATGACAGTCAATAATATCAAAACGATGGCGTTCCAGATGCCGGAGTTCGGTCTGATGGCGCTTGCGATGATGATTGCGGTGCTGACGGGCGGTATCAATCTTTCCATCACGACAGGTGCGACGCTCTCCACGATTGTGGCGGCATTCATTCTTTCCAGTGAATTTGGAAAAGAGCATCCGCTGCTCTGTGTCCTCGTGGGCGTTGTAGTGTGTATGCTGGTGGCGGTTGCTTCCGGTATCGTCAATGGTACGATCGTAGCGTATATCGGAGTTGCTCCGATGCTTGTAACACTCGGTACAAAGACATTGTTTGAGGGTCTTGGACTGAACTTCACAAAGGGTGGTTCCATATCGGGATTTCCGGAGCTGTATGCGGAGATCGGTAACGGAACACTTCTGGGGATTCCGATTCCGATGATCATTTATGTGATTGCGCTGGTGGCATGCTACTTCCTGTTCGAGCGCAGTGTATGGGGAACAGAGGTATACATGATCGGATGTAATGAGACAGCTACCAGGTTCTCCGGAATCAATACAAAGAAAGTGCTTCTGTGGGTGTATATCTATTCAGGTATCCTTTCCGGAATTGCAGGTATTCTGATTTCATCCAGATATAATTCTGCAAAGACAGATTACGGTTCCTCATACGTCATGCAGGCTGTATCGGCCGTTGTACTTGGAGGAACGAGTATTTCCGGAGGACACGGTACAGTGGCAGGTACGATCATCGCCGTTGCAATTATCCAGGTGATCTCCACCGGACTGAATATCCTCGGTGTAAACCGTTATATCATCAATATCATCACAGGCGGTATCCTGATCGCAGTACTGATTCTCAGATATGCGACCAAGGTGATGGATGATAAGAAAAAAATTAAAATGCGTGCCGCACAGGGCACAACAAAGTAAAAGCTCAAAGCTGGAGACAGCTTAAAATATAAGAGCAGAAAAAGGAGGAAGTAATATGAAGATGAAAAAACTCGTTGGTTTAGGACTGGCAGCTATGATGGCATTCACAGCTGTAGTACCGGCAATGGCTGAGGAAGCAGCTTACAAGATCGTGGTTATGCCGAAGCTCATCGGTATTCCGTACTTCACAGCTACAGGCGAGGGTGCTGAAAAGGCAGGCGAGGAGCTTGGAGTAGAGGTTATCTACAACGGCCCGACAACAGCAGATGCAGCTGAGCAGGTTAAGATGCTTGAGGACTACATTACACAGGGTGTTGACGCTATCTGTGTAGCTCCGAACGACGCAGCAGCACTTGATCCGGTTCTGAAAAAAGCACATGAAGCAGGAATCCTGGTTCTTGACTGGGATACAGAGGCTACAAAGGATCTCGTAGACGCATCCGTTCATCAGATTTCTGACCAGGGTCTGGCTGAGCATCTGGTAGATGCTATGGTTGAGAACATGGGAACAGAAGAAGGCGACTGGGCAATCATCACAGGCGGTCTCTCCGCAAGCAACCTGAATGCATGGATTGGCTTTGCAAGAGACTATGCTGCAGAGAAATATCCGGGACTGAACCTCGTTGCTGATCCGTATCCGACAGATGAGAAGCAGGATGTTGCTCTTTCCACAGCAAAAGATATCCTGAAAGCTTATCCGGATGTAAAGGCTCTCTTCTGTGTATCCACACCGGCTCCGATCGGTGCAGCTCAGGCTATCCGTGAGATGGGTCTGCAGGACAAAGTTACTGTTGTTGGTACAGCTGTAAAGGAAGACTGCCAGGACGTTCTGTCTGATGGCGCTCTTGACCTTGGATGTCTGTGGAACTGCCAGGACCTTGGCTACCTCACAGTTGGTGTGGCAAAGGCTCTCCTTGACGGTGCAACACTTGAAGCTGACGGCGAAATCACAATCGAAGGCGTTGGAACATACGCAATCGAAGGCGAGAAGAACATCATCCTTGGACCGCCAGAGGATTACTTAGCTGAATAATTCATTCTGAATCAACTGAATATTAATTATTAGCGCATAAACGGGGTCGCTGCAGGGTAGATGCGAACAGAGCATCGTTCTGCAGCGGCTCCTTTATTTTCGAGATTTATACTTGCAGGATGCACTTTAATGCTTTAAAATAATAACAGACAGCAGGAGAAACATACGAGAAGGGATTTGGAATATGTTTCAGATAGAACGATTACAGTTAATAAAACAGGTTTTAAGAGAACAGAAGTCGGCTGATGTGATTGGATTGAGCAGCTATCTGAAGGTGTCGGAGGTGACTGTCCGCCGGGATCTTGAAAAGCTGGAAGCAGAAGGATTCCTGAAAAGAACGTACGGCGGAGCCGTTTTGAATGAGACGGAGGTTTCTGCGGAGAAAGAGCATCGCAGCACGGAGGAACGGTATTCCGTTTCGGAGAAGAGCAGAGAGCTGGGAGAGGTCGGAGCGGAGCTGATAGAAAATCATGATGTTGTCTTTCTTGACAGCAGTGAGTGCAGCATTGCAGTGGCCGAATGCCTCAGAATAAAAACGGGAGTTGTTGTCTTTACCAACAACCTGAGAGTTGCAGAGGCGATGGAGCAGGATCAGGACAATATGGTTATTCTGATCGGAGGACGCGTAAGTCACAGAAAAAAAGTTGTGGTCAGCAGCAGCTTCAATATTCCGTTTCCGGATATCCGGGTTAATAAGGCATTTTTGTCGGTGCAGGGTGTGGACCTGAGTTATGGACTGACTGTGAATGATAAAGAGGATGCCTTTGTTTATCAGGAAATTGTCAAGCGGGCAAAAAGCAAAGTGATTATCATGGAAGGTACGGTTTTTGATAAAATCGGTCTGATTAAAGTGGATGAAATCACGAATCTGGATTACGTGGTTACGAATGGAGGTATTCTGACGCAGTATAAGAAGTTCTTCTACAAGAACGGCGTTCAGCTTCATCAGAAATTCAGTTTGTAACAGGGGCGGGGAGTTTTTGGGTGTGAGGAATTAATGTATGGAGTTTCGGATTTCAGCGGTTAACAAGCAGTACGGGGACCATGGGATTCTGGAGAATGTGAATCTCACCATATTTGGAGGCGAAATTCACGGAATTGTCGGATACAATGGTGCCGGAAAAAGCACAATGGCGAAAATCATGGCCGGAATGATCCAAAAGGACAGCGGCAAACTTCTGATTGACCAGGTGGAAATGAAAGAGTGGGATGTGCACAGAGCCATGCGCAGAGGCGTGTTTTATGTGGACAGCCGTACTACTCTGCTGCCAAAACTGAGCGTCCGGGAAAATATGCTGTACGGCCTGAACAGTGTAAGTCATATCTGGCCGTTTGGCATTATGCGCAACAGGAAGTGGATGGAGCGGGAACTGGATGCGTCTATCCGGCGGTTTGGACTGGAATGCAGACCGGAGAGCAGTGTCGGTGAGCTCTCCAATTCTGTCAGGGAAGTGCTGGAGCTGCTGCGTGCCAAAATGTTCCATCCGAGGGTGCTTCTGATTGATGAGCTCGACTCAAACGTAAATCACCGGTGTCAGGAGATTATCTGGCAGCTTGTGCGTGAAATGCGGGACGATGGTACGGCCATCATGTATATCTCACATCAGGTCAATCAGGTGCTTGAGGTTTCGGACCGGATCAGCGTGCTGATGGATGCCCATATTGTGGAGACGATCCGCAATGACCGGGAACATCCCGAAAGCATGTTTGATATGATGTTCCGTATGGTGAAAGAAAGACCGCCAAAGACCATCGTTGCTCCGCAGGCGAAGCTGATTGAATTTTCGCATATTTCCAACAGCCGCCTGAAAGATTTTTCCATGTACGTCAGAGAGGGAGAGATTGCAGGGGTGATGGGCCTTGAAAAAGAAGGCATGGCGTCTATAGAGTCGATATTATTTCACCAGTACCATAAGGGGAAGGTTTATTACCGGGAAAGCGAAGTGAAAATTGAGACGCCGAAGGATGCGGTGGATTCGGGCATCGTCTTTCTCAATGCCAATGTAATGGAAGACTACCTTTTTTCTGGCAGAACAGTGATGGAAAACATGCTTCCGTACATGCTGCGCGTCAAATGCCGTGATCTGCAGAAGCAGAGAGAGATCTGCCAGGTCTACCTGGACAAGCTTTCCATTGATGTTGCGCCGGAGGATATCATCGATCATGTCAGTTCCGGGTACCAGAAAAAAATACTGATTGCACGCAATATCCTGGCAGAAGGTGAGCTGTACATTTTTAATAACCCCACGGACAATATCGATGTTGTATCAAAGATAGATATCTACAATATTATTAATGAGCTGAAGCGCCGCGGGAACGGCATCATTCTCGTATCCGATGATTATCACGAGATTGCCGGAATCAGTGATGTGATTATCGTGGTAAAGGGCGGAGAGATTGTTCGAAAATATTATAATTTTTCTACAGATGAAAAAATAATGTTCAGTGAAGAACAGAAAAATGCGTGATGAAAAAAGTGACAGGAAAGACAGCGCATGATGAAGCAGTACAGAATAAACTGTTTTACGGGAGGAAGACATATGATTAAAGGATTTAAGATGAAGCTGTTTCCGGGGCAGGAAGCAGAGTATGAAAGACGGCACAATGAGCTGTGGCCGGAAATGATTGACATGATCCATGAGCACGGCGGAAAGAATTATTCCATATTTCTCGACCGGGAGACGCTGACACTGTTCGGTTATATTGAGATTGAGAATGAAGAGCTGTGGGCAAAGGGAGCCGACACGGCGATTAACCGCAAATGGTGGGATTTTATGGCAGATATCATGGAGACAAATCCGGATAACAGTCCGGTGAGTATTGATCTGGTGCCTCTCTTCCATCTTGACTGACAGTTCAGGAATGCCACCGGCATTCTTGCTGCGAGGTGCGCATCTTATCTTCTTTCAGGATAAAACAATGAAACTGCTGTCTGACCAACAAATGATCGGGCCGCAGTTTCTTTTGTATTGCGGATCATTTTTCATGGAATTAATATCATGAGTTGCCCGACACCTTATGGCGTCAATGGTGAGACACACTCCGGTGCTTATGCATATTTTATATAGAATATCTTTTCAGGAGTTTTCATGAGCAGCTATAATGGCTATAATAATCATAATACCAGAAGAAAACCTGCCGTATGCCGCAGCACATTCATGCGCGCCGAGGAGATTGACCGGGAGCGTGCAGTGAGTGGCTGGAACCAGTATGCCGGAGAGGAAGAGATGATGGATCAGGAGAACCGGCGTGAGACAGCCCCGGTCCGGGAAGACTGGCGTGAAGAGAGGATGGATCGTGACGCCCTCTGCGCGGGTATGACAGGACGGCAGAATATGGAGGTGCGTCCGTATTTCACAGGAGCAGATTACAATCAGATCCTTGAAGAGCAGAAGATTCTGGAACGGGATCTGCGAATGCTGCAGTCAATGTATCCGGAGGCGGCGAAAATGATTCTGCCTCATATCGAGGAAGCGTGCGACAAGATGGAGTATGAGGGAAGTCCGATGTATGACCAGTATCCGGATCAGACGACTGTATGGAGGGTTCAGGATGAGATTTACCGGAACGTACAGGACCAGTTCCCGCCTGTGGAAAACCAGGAAGGCGTGGATGAGATATTCTCCATGCAGTACAGCGGAAAGCGCAGAAATCCGCCGGGAAAGAACTGGCTGGAGGACATGATCCGTGTTCTTCTGCTTCAGGAAATGCATCACCGCAGATGCAGGCATCGCAATTGCAGACGCCGATACTGATATCCTGAGTATTCTGAAGAAAGAAAAGAGCTGCGAGGCACAGAGTGCGGCGAAGAAATTTCTTGTTCAAATGGAGACAGGATAGTATACTGGTAACGTAGAGTGGGCAAATATCTGCCTGGCTGCAGAGAAAACATTTATAAAAAAGTGAAGCGGACGGTTCAAAATGTCCGCTTTACCTGAAAATCAGGAGATCAAATGGAAGAACTGAGACAATTACTGGAACATATACTGAATGAAGAACTGCTCCATATTGTATTGAGCGGACAGAAAACGAAGGAGGCGCCTGTAAAAATCAGGATACGTCCGATGCGGCAGAAGCAGGAGCTTGTCTTTCAGGCAGCGCTTTGGGACGGGAAGCAGGAACTTCATAAAAATTATTCTGCCGGGGAACTTGTCCCGGTGATTCTGGCCTGGATGGGCCGCGATTTCAGACAGCTTCAGGCGGATACAACGGAACAGTCTTCAACGGTCCTTGTCAGCAAAAAAGGAAAAGTAACTGTGCGGACAAGAAAGTGCGAAGTAAAGAGAAAGCAGGCCGATCTGAGACACAACCGGACGAAGCAGTATCTGCTGCCGGAAGGCACTCCGGTGCCGTTTCTTGTGAAGCTGGGTGTTATGACGCCGGAAGGGAAAGTGGTAAAGGCGAAGTATGACAAATTCCGCCAGATCAACCGTTTTCTGGAGTTCATCGAGGATATCTGTCCGGTGCTGGAACACAGACTGCAAACCGGCCGCTGTGCACAGGGATGCAGTGAAAACGGCTCGGGGAGCTTTCCGGGTGGGGAGCTGACTGTGATTGATTTTGGATGCGGAAAGTCATATCTGACCTTTGCCATTTACTATTACCTGCATGAGAAGAAAGGATATAATGTGAACATTGTCGGCCTTGATCTGAAAGAAGATGTCATCCGCCACTGTGAAGCGCTTGCCCGGGAATTCGGATATGAGAAACTGCATTTTCTGACAGGTGATATAGCCGACTATGAAGGGGTGGAGCAGGTGGATCTTGTTGTGACGCTGCATGCCTGCGACACGGCGACGGATTATGCCCTCGCAAAGGCAGTGCAGTGGAATGCAGAAGCCATCCTTTCTGTTCCGTGCTGCCAGCATGAGCTGAATGGCCAGATGAGCAGCGATGTCCTGCAGCCGGTGCTGAAATACGGACTGATAAAGGAGCGGATGGCGGCGTTGATTACGGACGGACTGCGTGCTTCTCTTCTGGAAGAAGCGGGCTATCACGTGCAGGTGCTCGAATTTATTGATATGGAACATACGCCGAAAAATATCCTGCTGCGTGCAGTACGCGGAGGAAGTGCGCAGGATAAAGCAGGTCAGGATATACAGAACAGAAGCACACGGTCCGGGAAGAATAAATCCGCACAGATTGCAGATGAGATGCAGACTCCTCTGCAGACCTGCATGGAATTTCTGCATGTAAAGCCGACACTGGCAGATCTTCTCTCGGAGGACGGTCCGACGTTTCGTATTTATCATGAAATAAGATAAGACGCGCACCTCGCAGCAGGAATGCCGGCGGCATTTCTGAATATAATGACAGAAAATCGCAGGAAGCTTCCCGATTCAGATCCGGTCAGCGCTGAGGCAAAAGGCTGCTGAGGGGAAGCGTGCTGAGGATAAGGATATACAGATGGGAGAATTATAATTTATGCGGGAAAAATTATCGACGGTGAAAAACATACTGGTTCATGTTGTTGTTCTGGCTGTTATTTTTATTGTTGCGGTGGCGGGCTTCGCACGGCTCGTCAATCAGGCCGTACCGAGTACAGCCCAGGCCATGGACAATTCCAAATTTCCTCTCGTTTATATGAGGAACAATGGTGTCAGCTACAACTGTCTGCACGGCTACGCGCAGGAGATGGATGTGAATTACATCCGAGACACTGTGACCGTGCTGGATGATGACCATGAGCTGGAAATCCAGCTGCAGCCCTTTGACACAAATATTGAGAGCGTGTCCTATGAGGTGCTGACGCTGGACGGCGGAGAATCGCTGGAGAACACGAAGGTCATTAAGCTGGAAGAGGAGAACGGATATCTGAATGCAGTACTGCAGATTCAGAACAATATGCTGCTGCAGCAGGAGTATATTCTGGAGCTCCAGGTAACTGCCGGAGGGCGTGATATTTATTATTACACACGTCTGCTGCTGGAGGACGGTCTGCATCTGGAGACGTATCTCGATTTTGTGACGGGATTTTACGAGAAGTGTGTCAACAAGACGGATCAGCAGTCCCTTGGTACGGTGGTGGAGCCGGATAAGACGACGGACCAGAATATGACGCTTGCACAGATGGACATACATGATTCCGTGTCAAAGCTGATGTGGGGCAGCCTGAATCCCCAGATTTTCTATAAACCGACCCCGAGCCTTGTGGATATCAACGGTACGACGGCTTCCTTTGTACTGGATTACCGGATTTCAGCTGTGAACAGCGATGGGATCACCGAGATTTTTAATATAAAGGAATTTTACCGGCTGCGCTATACGGACACACGTGTCTTCCTGCTTGATTTTACCAGGACAACAGACCAGATTTTCAATACAGACAACAGTGTCCTGGAGAGCAACGGAATCTGCCTCGGAATCACAGACAGTGATGTGGAGTATGCCTTTGACAAGAATAAAAAAATTGTGGCCTTTGTGCAGGAGAATGAACTGTGGAGCTATCGGATCAACAGCGGCCGCATGACACGGATTTTCGGCTTCCCCCAGAAGGAGGAGATGGACTACCGTGATTTCTATGACAAGAACAATATCAGGATTCTGCGCGTGGAGGAAACAGGAAACGTGTGGTTTGCCGTGTCCGGCTATATGAACCGTGGAAAGCATGAAGGCGAAAATGGAATTGGAATCTACTATTATGAGGAAGCGTCCTCGACTGTGGAGGAGATTTTGTTTGTTCAGACTATGGAGTCGTACGATATGCTGAAACTGGACATGGATGCGCTGGCCTATATCACAGATGATCAGGAGGACTGCTATATTCTGCTGGAGGGCATCGTTTACCGCATCAATCTGGTTACGCTGGAGTATGAGCGGGTGGTGGACGGCATTAAGAATGGCTGCTACGCAGGCTCAGAATCCAACCGGTACTTCAGCTGGCTGAAGGAAGGGAAGCGGTATGATTCCTGTACGCTGTATACGATGGATTTTGAGACGGGAACAGTCTGGGAAGTGACCTGCGATGATACAGAGAGAATCCGGCCTGTGGGCTTTATGGGAGAGGATCTTGTATACGGAAAGGCAATGACCGGGGATATCGATATTTCCAGCGAAGGAAACGAAGTGTTCCCCATGTACCAGCTTGTCATTGTCAATACAGAGGGTGAGAATGTAAAGACGTACGAGCAGGGCGGTATCTATATTATGGGAATCGAGCAGAGCTCAAATATGCTGCAGCTCTCACGAGCCGTGAAGAACGGGGAGATATTTGAGGAAGCAACGCCTGATAATATCGTCAGGACAGATACGGAGGAAGATGTGGTATACGGTGTCACAACACAGAAATCTGACATCACCGTTACTTCTCAGGATACTTCGGTGCGCCAGACGGAGATTTTGCTCAGAGTCGGGACGACTGTCAGAGATAAAAAGCTGCAGACGGTGACTGCAAAGCTCCTCGTCCTGGAAGGCGAGCGAACGATAAAGATTCCGGTCAATCAGGAGAAAGAGAAGCTGTACTACGTCTATGCCCAGGGCAGCATGGAAAGCTGCTGGCCTACAGCCGGGGAGGCGATCCGCCGAGCAGATGAAAAGGTCGGAGTGGTGATCAACGACGAAAAGGAATTTGTCTGGGAGCGCGGAAACCGTGCAGAGACCAGCAGGATCAAGCTGGAAAAGATACCGGAGGCCATCAAAACAGGATCGATGGATGTGGCGTCCCTGGAGGAGGCAATCGGAAAGGACGTTGTTGACCTGACCAACTGTACACTGGAGCAGGTGCTCTACTTTGTGGGACAGGGAAGAGCCGTGACAGCGATGACACCAGAAGGACCCGTTATCATCACGGGATACGATGATTACGGCAACACAATACTGCTGAAGCCTGGTGAGACGGAGACATATTTCTGCGGGCCCAACGACAGCAAAACAATGTTTGAGGAGGCTGGCAACCAGTTTATTTCCTATCTGGATACAGCTGCGTGATATTAGAAGCAGGATTATATGAAATTCTGCCTGGCTCTGAATAAATGCAAATAAACAGAAAATTCAGTAAAATATCAGACAAACATAAGTTTGCAATGTGATTTTGCATGGCGGAATGCGAAAAAAGATAAAGTAATCCTGCACAAAAAATCGAGTCCAGTCTGTGTGGACAACTCAGTGCTCCACATTTTATCCGCAATCTATCCACAGAATAATGGATGAAAAAACGTGATAAAATAAAGTTATACACTGAGTTATCCACATTATCCACATTTCCGGGTGTGAATAACACTGTTTACAGATGGGAAGAAAAAGAACGGACGTTTTGTGGATTGTGATAAAATCTCAAAAAAACAAAAAAATGCATGAAAAAAATCGTCTGGGTAAATTTTGCATTTATTTTATGAAAATTTAGAATAATCAAAATATTCAAAAAAAGATGACGGTAAAATTAACCGGCTGCTTGTCACCGGCAAAAAAAAGTGATACAATAACAAGGGTTTGAAAATAAAAGTTTAAAACAAAGTGAGGTGAGAATATGGACGGGAGCAGTGGACGAAGTAGGGACAGGGGAGTCATTTATGGTCAGTATTCGCGCAGCTGCCTGCTGTCTGTATTCTGATCGTGTTTTACTGTGTATAAATGACTGCCATTGTCCGTTCTGAGGCTGCACTACATTGGCGTAAGACGCGTGTAGAGCAAGTTCTTTGCAGGTGACAATGGTATTTTTATGTCCATTTTTATCTGCAGGTATTTTTCTGCGCCGTCTTTACTCCGTGAACGAAGAGTAAAGGAGGAATCGGACAGTGAATTCAAAAAAGAATACGGTATTCAACAGTGCTGTGGGCACACAGCATCCGGATTACAAAAATGAGATTACAGAGATCATCCGGAGCAATCTGACTCCAAAGCTGATAAGAGAAAAGCTTGGAGGATACCACGAAAACGATATTGCAGCGGCCATGGATATGCTGAACAGAGATGAGCGTTCCAAGCTGTACAGCATTCTCGATATTCGGACCATATCGGATGTGCTGGAATACTCAGAGCAGAGAGACCGCTATATCGGCGAGCTTGCCATTCGCAAACGGGTGGAGGTACTGGAACGGCTTGAAGTGACGAGTGCCGTAGAATATCTGCGGCAGACAGATAAGAGTCAGCGCAGCCTGATGATTGATCTGATGGAAGATGGTGCCAGGAAAGAAATCATGCTCTCCAGTTCTTTCGATGAGGATGAGATCGGAAGCAAGATGACCACCAATTTCATTTCCATTCACAGCGGCATCAGTGTCCGCCAGGCCATGAGAGAGCTGGTGGATCAAGCGGCTGAAAATGACAATATCTCGACTATTTACGTCCTGGATGACGATAACATGCTTCTCGGAGCTGTTGATCTGAAGGATTTGATTATCGCGAGAGAGAATACGGAGCTGGATACCATTATCATGACTTCCTATCCGTATGTATATGCGGGGGAGCAGATCGAAGACTGTATAGAGCGCATCAAGGATTATTCGGAGGACTCCATACCGGTACTGGATGAGAATAACAGATTGAAAGGCGTGCTGACGTCGCAGGACATTGTGGAACTTGTCCATGATGTGCTCGGCGATGATTACGCAAAGCTGGGTGGTCTTACTGCGGAAGAAGATCTGGAGGAGCCTCTGAGAAAGAGTATTTATAAGCGCCTGCCGTGGCTGGTTGTCCTGCTCGGCATGGGTATGATTGTATCCAGCGTCGTGGGGCTGTTCGAGACAGTGGTGGCACATCTGGCGCTGATAGTCTGCTTCCAGTCGCTTGTGCTGGATATGGCAGGTAATGTGGGAACACAGTCGCTTGCAGTCACCATCCGTGTCCTGATGGATGACGGTGTCGACAGCAGACAGAAGCTGTATCTGGTTTCCAAAGAAGCCCGTGTGGGACTGATCAACGGCATGATACTCGGCAGTTTTTCCTTTCTGTTTATCGGGCTTTACCTGTTTCTGCTGAGAGGACAGACGCCTATGCTTGCGTTTGCGGTCTCTGCATGTACAGGAATCGCTCTGGTAGTATCCATGTTTCTCTCCAGCATAGCGGGCACATCCATTCCGATCTTCTTCAAAAAGCTGAAGGTTGACCCTGCCGTGGCATCAGGGCCTCTGATTACAACGGTCAATGATCTGGTGGCCGTTGTCACATACTACGGGCTTGCCTGGATTCTGCTGATCAATGTATTGAAATTTTAACACAGATTAAGAACTGCTGTGCAGGAAATACGTAAAATAAAAACGGGGCTGCCGTACAGCATGCTGAAACTTTGGCATGCTGTACGGCAGCCCCGTCTGACTCTGTATCCTGTTACCAGTAGCGTATTGCCATGATCGGGGTATTGTAATCGTAATTGGATACTTTGATTCCGCCTGCCGGATACGGCTGGGAATTACTTGCATGGACGATTTCGCCATTGCCCATGTAAATCGCAACGTGTGAAGCGTAAGCCTTTCCTGTGGATGAGTCAACCGAACCGTAGAAGAGAAGATCTCCCGGCTGGATACTGGACATATCCACGACAACAGCTTTCTTGTAGCCCTGGTTCTTAATCTGAGAGCTTGTGGGACCGTACATCTGGTCATTCGCCACACGCAGCAGCTTGATATTGAAATTGGAGAATACAGTCTGTACAAAGCCGGAGCAGTCCGCACCGTTGGTGAGGCTTACACCGCCGTATACGTAAGGATTGCCGACATACTGGAGTGCAAAATTGACAATCTGTGCGCCGGTGCTGTTCTCAGTAATCTTAATGCTCTTCTCCGATGTCACAACGCCGCTGGCATTCGTCGTATACTCCTTGGTACCAATCTTGATGGTGATGGAGGTGGCCATCCTGCCGTCCGGGTAAAAATAATACTTCTGTGTGCCGATGGTCTGCAGACCTGTCTGCATAGCGCCCGCGGAATTGAAATAATACGTATTTCCGCTGAGCGTTAAGAATCCGGTAACCATATTGCCGTTGGAATCGAAATAATATTTGATACCGTCGACAGTGGACCAGCCTGTCTGCTTCGTCTGTGTGGTGCGGGCGCCGTCAGGGCCTACGTAATACTTGCCGACCCATGTGTTTCGCGCCATCGTCCCGTCGCTTTTGAAGTAGTAATACTTGGATTTGATTTTGACCCAGGTCTTGCAGGCTGCTTTTCCGTTTTTCTTGAAATAGTATTTGTTGCCCTGGATGGTCTTGGTGGAGTGTGTCAGCTTTTCTCCGGTGGTATCATCAAAGAAATAGAGGGAAGAACCGACTTTGTTCAGTCCCTTCAGGATGGCACCGCTGCTGGTCGCATAGTATTTGCCGCCCCAGAGCCAGCGCTTCTTTTGAAGAATACCGTACTTGCTGAACCAGTACGTCTGACCGTCCTCCGTAATCCAGCCGGTCTTTTTCTGCCCTGTGGAAACATCGAAACAGTATGTATATTTCCCGATGGTCGTAATACCGGAGGCCCGTTTTCCTGTGGATGTCACATAGTAATTGTCTATCCATTTGCTCTTCTGCATGACACCGCTGGAGTTGAAATAATAATAAGCTCCGGCGTATTTCTGCCAGCCTGTAAGCTTGCAGCCGTTTGAATCGAGCAGATATTTTTTGGAACCGACAGTGATCATTCCGGTCGCCATGGCGCCGGTCCGTGTCAGATACTTGGACTGTATCCATTTGCTCTTCTGAATGATACCTTTCTTGGAGCTGGCGTAATACGTCTCTCCGCCGATCTTCAGCCATCCTTTCATCAGGGCTCCGGTGGTCGGATTCATGTAGTATGTATTTCCGTCGACATTCAGCCATCCCTTGACAGGCTGTCTGGAATTATCATAATAATACGTATTGCCGTTCTCTGTCACCCAGCCGACAGTGTTCTGGACACCGGCATATTTTCCGTCGGCACCGACCCACTTTCCGTCGATCCACTGGTTTACTGCCATGGATCCATCATCCAGGAAGTAACAGTCGCCTATCCACTTGGATCTTGCGATTACGCCGTTCTCATCGGCATAATAGGATTTTTCCGGGAGGAGAATCCAGCCCTTCTGAAGGATGCCGTTTTCATTGAAGTAGTAAAGCTTGTTTTTCAGCTCCTTGAACCCGGTCACCATAACGCCGTTCGTTGTGCGGAAATAGTATCTGTCTCCATTGGTCCCGACGGTCTTCCATCCCGTGGATCTCCGGCCGGTGGAAGGATTGAAATAATACGTCTTGTCACCGACTGTCTGGACGCCTGTCTGCATGATACCGCTCTCATTGAAGTAGTACCAGTAGGAACCGATTTTTTTCATTCCGGTCACGTATCCGGGATCGGCGGTCTGTGTGTATATCTTTCCGGCATCAGTCGTAGCCCAGGCCGCTTCTGAGGTCACAGGAGTTTTGAAGGTCAAAAGCCCTGTAACAGACAGCAGAAGCAATGCTTTCCATTTTTTCATTGTTCAGGTCCTTTCGATTTATCAAATGAAAATAATCAAGATAAAAATTACAAATTTTTTAAATCTTAATTAAAATACTACTCGATATTTAATAAAAAGTCAATAAGTATATAACGAAAAACGCAATAATTAAAATTTGAGGTAAAACAGAAATAAGGCGGAAATACTTGACTTTTTCTGAAATTCTGAGAAAATAGTTAAGGCATAAAGAATATGCCGGAATATAAAAAATGTTAACAAATACAGGCCCTGCGGCAGATCATCGCAAAGACCGGGCCAGGACACAATATGAGTCAGGGGACGAATGGATGTCAGATTCATTTGTCGGAAAACTCAACAATAGAAACAGGAGATAATATATGCGACTGAGAAATATACCCGGCTCAAGGGAAGCCATAGCATCAAGTGAATTTGTTGTGCATGAGGATGTCATGAAGGAGAAGCGCGGCTGCTGGAATCAGGTGTTCGGCAATGACAGACCTCTGTATATAGAAGTGGGAATGGGAAAAGGACGATTTATTACAGAGCTTGCGCTGCAGAATCCTCAGAACAATTACGTCGGAATCGAGAAATATTCCAGTGTGCTGCTGCGGGCACTGGAGAAGAGAAGCGCTCTGACGGATCTGGACAACCTGCTCTTCCTCAGGATGGACGCAGAGGAGCTGCCGCTGGTCTTCGGTGAAGGTGAGGTAAGCGGCATCTATCTGAATTTTTCTGATCCGTGGCCGAAGGATCGCCATGCCAAGCGCCGTCTGCCCAGCAGAGAATTTCTTGCCAGGTATGACCAGATACTGAAACCGGACGGAAAAGTAGAATTCAAGACAGACAACCGTGGACTCTTCGACTTTGCCCTGGACCAGGTGAAAGAGGCAGGGTGGAGGCTGGATGCGTGCACCTTTGATCTGCATCACGATGCAGAGATGATGAGAGGAAATATTATGACAGAGTACGAGGAGCGGTTCTCTTCACAGGGAAATCCGATCTGCAAGCTGATTATTTCCCGTTAAGTGCATATATTTATGCCCGTTTGTCCCCTGGCTCATATATGGATCATATATATAGAAGAAAAAGGCAGAAATATATGCGTATGCAGGGATTCAGACGGAAGCTGTATCTGGCAGTGTACGATAAGCCGGGGATGAACCGCAGGGCGCTACAGTTCCGGCACTCTATGGATGAAGTGAAAAATCTGCTGGGCAGTCAGAAAAAGAAAGAAAAGAAGTAGCATTAAAATGGAGCCGGACTTAATCGTCCAGCTCCATATTTTTCAGCGCACCTTCCACCACCGATTCAGAAATCCGTTTTTTCTGCAGGCGATATGAGAGATAGCGATCCAGCAGATAACTGATGACTGCCACAACAGGTACTCCCAGAAACATGCCGATCACACCTGCGATCTTGCCTCCCACAGTGATAGCAAAGATAATCCACAGCGGCTTCATTCCTGTGGAGTTGCCGAGAATCTTCGGACCGAGGATCAGTCCGTCAAACTGCTGCAGAACGAGAATCATGACCAGGAAAATCAGCGATTTCAGAGGACTGATAAACAACAGGATCAGTGCACCGGGAACGGCGCCGATGAACGGGCCGAAATACGGGATCATGTTGGTCACGCCCACAATAATACTGATCAACGGTGTGTATTCCAGACGGAGAATTGTCATCAGTATAAAGCAGAGCAGCCCGATGATGGCGGAATCAATAAATTTGCCTACCACAAAGTTGCTGAACAGACGGTTGCATTCCGCCAGGATTTCCTGACACGTCGGAATATATTTTTTCGGCAGAAATGCATAGATAACCCTCCAGCACCCGTGCATCAGTCGGCGCTTGTCGTACAGCATATACATGGACACAATAATCGTGATCAGGACATTGATGATCCATGAAGCGATTGACATAGAAATCGAGTAGATGGCAGGCACCATATTTGTCGCCATATCACGCAGCGTCTTGATCAGATCCGGGATTGTGTCTGTCAGCGGCTTGGTGAGGGCGGCAATATCAAGATCCGGAAAATGCTTCTGCAGATAATTGGTGAGATCCAGAATCGCATCATACGCTTTCGGAATCTGATTCGCAAAATCTATGATATTGTCCGTGATTTCCGGCAGTACGTACCGCAGCGTCACAATAATAAATCCAAAGACGATAATATAAGTGACTGCGATGGAGATAACCGTGTGAAGGCCGTGCCTGATTTTAAGATTCGTTTTTTCTGCCAGCTTTCCGGTTGCCAGATAAAACATATGAACCATCGGATTCAGCACGTATGCCAGCAGGGCACCGAAAATAAACGGTGCAAGGATACCGAAAATCTGCCCGAACCAGGCTTTCGTCGTCTTGAAATCCATAATGGCCTTGAAGATAACGGCAGACATAACAATCATGACCAGACCATAAATACATATGGTAAAATAACGGCTGTTTTTAATAAAACGCTGACTCTCTCCCGGCGGAACAGGGGAGGGATCCGAATACACCGCAGGCTCCGGATGGGTCGGATGCTCTGCATGGCGGGCCGGAGCGTGAGCCGTCTTTGGCTTTTTAGCTTCACTGATTTGTTTTTGCATATTGAGAAACCCTTTCTGAAAAAATAACGAGATGAATTCATTGAATCAGTATAGAGGATTTCCGGACAGGATGCAAGGTGATGGGTGAAAAATATACCAAATTTTATCTATATTAAAAAAAATTAAAAAATTTAAAAAAAATGCTTGCATTTTGAAGAAGACTGTACTATAATCAATCTTGCTTGTGAGGAACAAGTAAAAAGAAAGAAAAAGCGCGATTAGCTCAGTTGGTAGAGCACCTGACTCTTAATCAGGGTGTCCAGGGTTCGAACCCCTGATCGCGCACTGAAAGTATCGCTTTTGCAGAACTTAGAGTTGCGGGGGCGGTGCTTTTTTTGTGTGAAAAAACTCAGTGTTTATGCGGGTTTGCGGGCTCTTAATCATTTTGTTATATGCCTCAAAAAAACTTTCTAACATCTTTTTAACATCTTCTAAAGCAAATCTTAATTTGAATACAATGTATTCAAGATATCTTTAAAGCATTTTCCATAAGATTCATCTTTTCAAGTTCTGTATGCGTGTCAAAGCAATAGTATTTTAATGTTGTCTTTTCGTCTGAGTGACCTAACATTATTCTTGTGGTGTTGAGACTAACACCACCGTCCAAAAGAGAAGAACCATAAGTTTTTCTTACTTTATGACTGCTTCTGTATAAGATTCCGAGTTTGCCGCAATATTTTTTCAATAATGAAGTGATACATCGTTCAGTGATTGGCTCATTTGTTAATGAAAAAATATAGCCTGCTGCCTTACCGTTCGATTTTTCTTGACGTTCCTTTGCTATGGCTATAAGTTTTTTTGCTTCTTTTGTTAAAAAAACATATCTGTCACCGCAGTCTGTTTTTGTATGCGGAACAACTTCTTTAGTATCACGTCTGAGCATTCTCTGGATATGAATATAATTTTCATTCTCGATATCAGAAAATTTCACAGCACACAATTCACCAATTCTTAATCCTGTTTGAAATTGAAACATAAGGGCAAGGGGAGAAAGTTCATAGAATTTTACAGCATTTTTATAATCTTCCCATGCAAGAGGAATCATCAGTTTTCTTTCATCAACGGTGTAGACTTGTGTATCATCAGGCTTCTTTTGCTCTTTTCTGAAAATCTTTTTATCAATTTTAAGCCCCTTCATGGGGTTGCTCTCGATAATATCCAAATCAACTGCATATTCAAGCGCTTGTCTCATAATGACTTGAACATTTACATATTTTTTTCGAGTCATATCATAATCTTTTATAAGTTGGTGAGCCCAAACGTCCAATGTCAGTTTATTGATTTTTTTCAAAGGTATTTTTATGATAGGGGTTCCAACGTAAAAAGATTTCCAATCACTTTCAATTCTTGTGATATAAGTTGAAGCGGTTGTATGAAGTCGCTTATATTTCAACCATTCGTGATAAAAAATTTCTAAGTTCACTTTATCAAAAAGATTGTCAAGCAGCTTCTCTTTGTAGAAGTCATTTAGCCATTCATAAAGTTCTTCTTCTGTTGCTTTGACGATGAGTTTCCTTCCATATTTTTTCGTTTTATCTGGAATGTAAGTTCTCCAACGTTGGTCTTTTCCATTACCTTTGCCGATAGAATATGGATGCTTTTTCTGTATTTCTGTTTTGATTAAATCGTTCATTTTCAAGGCACATCGCTTATTTTAATATTAGCATTTTTTATTTATGAAATCAACAGTAAGTACT
>SFEV01000044.1 GCA_004557975.1 Lachnospiraceae bacterium | reverse complement strand
TTCCGGACTGGTGGTAATCCTCTTTGGGCTGAATTTTCTGGGTATTTTCAAATGGAATTTGTTCAGAGGCGGCGGCAAGACCGTAAACAGCCATGAGATCTCCTTGCTGTGTAATTGTTTTTCGGCAACTCAATTATACCACATGCAAGAGGTTTATGCTTTTTTTATGAGTTAAAGTATTGATTTTTCAGGGTTTATCACACTAATCGATGTGGGAAGTTTGAGTCAATTATATTTAACCGACACATCCACTTCATTACACAAACATGTATTTATCCAAAATCAGATAAAATATCAATTCGGCAGACTATCCCTTAAACACAGCACTCCATACCCCAGATAATTATTCGGCCAGACCTCAAACCCCGGCAGCTGTCTGGCCCCCCGCCTCAGATACGCGCGAACTTTCTCCCCATATAAAAATGGATCGTTTTTCCTCACAATACCCCACTCCATCATAAGCGCCGCCGCACCCGTCACAAACGGTGTGGCAAATGACGTCCCCGTCACGCTGACGTACCCGCCTCCCGCTGACGTTGTGGTGATCTCCACACCCGGCGCGGCGAGATCGGGACGTACACTGTATCCTGCACCGGGCCATCCGCGTCCGGAGAAGGATGCGTACGCATTGCGCCTTGCGTCATACGCTCCGACCGCAATCACCTGGGAGGCTGTGGATGGAATGGTCATGGTTGTATCGGCAGTGGGCTGCAGGAAGCGCGTTGCCGGATTTCTCGCTCTGGAATCATTCAGCCACAGCTCATACTCTCCTGTAACGATTCGCTGCGGCGTCAGCACTATGCGCCACACTCCGCTGTCGAGATACGTTCCCGTCGGAATGAAATCCACATAGATTTCCTGCTGGCTCTGATACGGGCTGGGTTCTCCGTAATAGACCAGAAGATCGATATTTCCGATCCTGTATCTGGATGCGCCGATCTCCTGTCCGAATGGACCGGCCATCTGCCCGTTTGGATGAATGATGCTGATTCTGTACTCATCCGCATAATTTTTCCATATCTGAAGATTGACAGATGTCTCAAAGTCACTGATCAGAAGCTGTATCTCCCGCTGCTGCCGCTCTTCCAGGCGGCCGGATACATGGCCGCCTGCATTTCCCTCATTACCGGTCCCGACAGAAATCACACTGCGTCCGCGCGCTGCCATCATATCTATATATGTCTCCAGGAGAGAAGTGCCGCGATGGGAGCCGTAAACATTGCCAAAACTGATATTTACCGCCATCGGCATCCCCAGCTCCTCCGCCTTCCTGTACACGTACTCGACTGCCTGCATCAGCTCCGTAGTCCGCGGAAACCCCTGTTCTCTCGGCAATCCGAGCTTTACCACTACAATCGGACTTTGCGGCGCCACACCGCGGTATCTGCCTCCGGAGGAACGACCGTTCCCTGCGGCAATCCCCAGCACCTGCGTCCCGTGTCCGCTGTCATCCCGCTCCGGCACAATCGCGTATCCGGCCAGTCGGCTGCCGGCTGCCAGTGCGCGGTCTATTTCTTCCTTCGTGTATTCAACGCCGGATGCAAATCCCTCCGGTACTTTTCCGACCGGAATTCCCTCATCTGTATCCGTAAGTATCGCTGTCTGATCCCACATCGCCAGTATCCGCGTAGTGCCGTCATCGTTTCTGAAATCCGGATGGAAATAATCAACTCCCGAATCAATTACCGCCACCAGAATGCCATCTCCGAACAGTTCGTCCGGTGATGCCTGAAGCGGCGAAATGCAGGACGCTGCGCGCCCTGCATCTACAGAAAAATACATTCTCTTCGGTTTTTCAATATATTCGATTTGCGGAAGTGAGGCCAGATTGTCAAGGCCCCGCTGCGGAAGTGTGACGATTGCATAGCCGCCGGACAGAAATACGATTTTCCAGTCCGGCGGAACCATTTCCCGCAGATTTCCGCTGTAGCGGACAATGACCTCCCAGGTTTGCGTCTGTTCGTCAAATCCCGTTTCAAGACTCTCTGATTTGTTTCGCTCCTCCTGCGTGGCATCCAGGGAAAGATTTAAAAGATTTTCGATTTTCTGGTCGTCCATCCAGGGCTCCCACTCTGTTCTTTTTCATAATATACTATGAGGAGAAATGCAATAATTACATAAACATTTCTGTCCTTATTTCAGCTTCTCCGCAAAAAACTCCTTGATCTGCTCCCACAGCTTCTTCTGGAAAAACGGAATATCCGCATGATCTGACCCGTCGATTTCCAGCAGAGTCACATCGCAGCCTGCCTCCTCCAGCAGATCGTGCAGCAGCACTCCCTGCGCGAATGGGACCGTATGATCCTCATTGCCATGGATGATCAAAAATGGCGGTGCATCTTTCGTCACAAGGCTGACCGGACAGTATTTCAGCGCCTCGTCCATATATCGCATGGCATTTTTTCCAAGCAGAAGAGACTCCGGAGATGATGCACACGCTTCTTCCGACGGATACGGGAAGCCGCGGAAATCTGTGGGCGGATACCACGGACATGCCGCCTGTACTTCGCTGGAATACTCCAGCCATTCCCCCACATCCAGGGAAGGATCATTGTCCAGCGCTGCCATACAGGTGAGATAGCCGCCTGCAGATTCGCCCATTACCCCGAAACGGTCCGTATCAATATTGTATCGCTCTGCATGTGCTCTCAGATAACGGATGGCAGCCTTTACATCCTGAATCTGTGCGGGAAGCTGCGCTTCATTGCTGGTTCTGTATTCCACAGATGCCACCACAAAACCGTTTCTTGCCAGTTCGCAAAGATAGGCAAGGTGCGCCGAACGGTCCATGAGCAGCCATGCTCCTCCGCAGATCCACACGATACATGGATACTTTTTCGTCTTATCCTCCGGGTAGATAAGATCCAGCTTCAGATCCTGTCTTGTATGTCCGAACCATGCATCCACCTGCGCAAACGTAATTCCTGTCGTTACAGAATACTGCGGTTCTTTTTCCTGTATCTGAATTTTTTTCTTCATGTCGTCCTCCTTTATGCTCTGCAGCTTCTATGCTTTATTGCTTCTGTGTTTCATTGCTTTTCCGTTATAGTACCACATTTTTCGTACCGCATAAAGCTTCATTTACCGTTCTGTCTTCTTCTGTCCAAAGGCAGCAGCCGCCTTTGTTCTCTCGTTTGGCGTGGTACAGTGCCTGGTCCGCGTGTTCAATCAATTCAGCAGACGGTTTTTCATCTGTTCCACACAGAGCAATTCCAACTGAGCAGGAGGCCGGAATTGCTTCCTGGGCAAGGCAGTCGCGGAATATGCGACAGATCTCCTCCCCCTTTTTCATCACGATTCTCACATCGTCCAGGTTCTTCAGCACCACCATAAATTCGTCTCCGCCATAACGGCACTGGATATCCTCCGACCTGGTCTGGCGACGAAGCAGATCAGCAAAGGCCCGGAGCATTCTGTCTCCCGTATCATGCCCCCTGGTATCATTTACTTTTTTCAAATCATCCAGATCAAACAGACACACCGCCAGAGGCAGATCCTCTTTCCGGAGGGACAACATGGCCGCCTGAAGCCCCCGCCGATTCAGCAGTCCTGTCAGGGGATCCCGGTTGGCTTCATCCTGCAGGGCGCTCTCCCGGCGATGGAAAGATGCAATGTCCACCAGACGCTGAACCCGTCTGTGAAGATCAAACAGAGGGTGGCACTTACACAGAAAATCATCGGCTTCCAGTACCAGCGGCAGCTCTTCTGCTTTTTCGCCTCCGGGTATGGTGGCCAGAATGGGAATCTGCCAGAAAATCATCTCCTGGCGCAAAGCCTTCAGCACCGCGGCTGCTCCGTCTCCCGGAAGAGTCATGCTCAGAATCACTGCAGAAACGTCATCCTCTCCGCAGGTTCTGATGCAGTCGAGAGCAGTTTCCGCATCCATTGCTTCCATTACACAGTACTGGTCTTCAAAGTCCTTTCGCACTTTCTCCCTATACTGTGCATCCTCGTCCACCACCAGCAGACTGTGCAGGCCCGCTTTTCTCTGCCGTACACCCGGTTCGGGATACACAGTCCGCGGATGCCAGGCCTTCAGCAGTTCTTCAAAATCCGTCACCGGCATGGGTCTGGCGAACAAATATCCCTGAACATAGTCACATTTCACTGCCTGAAGACGCTTCATCTGCTCCCTGTTTTCCACGCCTTCCGCCACCACACTCAGATTCAGCCTGTGAGCCATCGTAATGACATCATTCAGAATACTCTGATCCGCAGGTTTGGCTATTTCATTCTGGATGAACTTCATATCCAGCTTCAGAATATCCAGATTCATTTGACTGAGCATATTCAGAGAGGAGTACCCGCTTCCGAAATCATCCATTTCAATGATAAAGCCCATTCTGCGAAGTTCTTCCACGGTACTGATAATCTGGCCGGGATTTTCCGCATAAGCACTTTCCGTAATCTCCAGATGCAGATACCCGGGATCTATGCCATACTTTTGGGTAAGTTCCGGAAGCGAACTCACTATCCTGGACTGGTACACATCCGCCCGGGATACATTGACGGATACCGGCAAAAGCGGATACCCCATCTCCCGCCAATCCCGGAGCTTCGCGCACACCTGCTCCCACACATACTGATCCAGACGTGAAATAAAGCCGTTCTTCTCAAACAGAGGGATAAACTCTCCGGGAGATATGAATCCCCACTCCGGATGGATCCAGCGGACCAGAGCCTCTGCTCCGGCCATACATCCGTCATTCAGACTGTATTTTGGCTGAAAATACACCACAAACTGCGCCTCTGCCAGAGCAGTCTCCATGGCATCGGTGATCGCCTTTTCCCGCAGCAGCTTGCTGCGAAGGGAATCGTCATACACAGCGATATACCGATTATATTGCCCTTTAATATGGTTCGCAGCCAGCTGCGCCCTGTCGCACATCTGCTCCACCGGGATGGATCGGTCATTGATTTCATAGATGCCCCATTTTATAGAGACATTCACGAGCTCATCCGGACGATCACCATTTACCCTGTTGAAAAAGGACTCCCAATCCATATTTTCCCGGTCCCGTTCCTGCAGGAACATAAAACAGTCTGCACTGTAACGGCCGCATAATCCGGTCTTACCAACCATTTTTTCCGTTACGGCGGCAATCTCCTTCAGCAGGCGGTCTCCGGCCTCTCTGCCAAAGGTATCATTATAAAGTTTGAATTTTTCAATATCAGAGCAAATAACCGTATATTCCTTTTCCGGATTTTCCAGCAGTCTCTCTCTTACCTTCTGACAAAAGAACTCCTTGCTGTAGAGTCCTGTAAGCCGGTCATACTGGAATTGATTGACCATGGCGGCAGTTTCCCGAAACCTGATGAGGCTGGCTACCCGGTGCAGGAGCACCTGCGGGCGGTAAGGCTTGGGAACAAAGTCTGTGGCACCATGGACCAGAGCTGCCACTTCGTCCTCCTCACCGTCGCTCTGAGTCATTACAATGACAGGAATCAGAGATAATTCTGCATCAGCCCTGATCCGATCCAGGAAGGCATAGCCATCCATCACAGGCATCATGACATCCAGCAGGATAAGCGCAACGCTGTCTTTGCACTGCTGCAGGACATCCAGTGCCACCTGACCGTTTTCCGCCTCCAGGACCTGATAATCATCGGCCAGGATCTCGCACAACATGGCACGGTTCAACTCGTTATCTTCTACGATTAGGATCTGCTTCTGCATGATTCTATCACTATCCCTTCTTGCTTTTCTTTGTATCTTTTCTTTGTATCTTTTCTTTATATCTTTGTTTTGAAATTAAAAATGACGTAATATTCCATCAAAAATGACATAATTCGACTTAATATTATATCATATCCATACAAAAAAACAAAGATTTTTCATGTCAATTACGCTTTTACCTGTTGTCACGATAAATGCTATGACTTAATTGTGTCATTTAAAATTACATGTTTTGTCTGTGAATTCATAAGAAAGGATCCCGACAGGATAAAGTTAATAACTGTGAAAGACAGTGCTCCTGCTCTGAAATGATATGATTCTTCATGATACTGCAAAAATACAGATCCCTGACATACGCCGCACAGCGAAGCGGACCGGGAATAACCGCCTGACTGTACAGAGCATATCTGAGATCTGTAATGTTCCTGACAGGCTCCATATTTCTGATTTCCTGCAAAATATCAGCAGATCATTTCTGCATAAGCCGTCAGATTATTGAGTTTTCCGCCCTTCCAGGAAAGGTCTTGCTATACGTATATTGAAAAATTCGATCAGCGGTCCCATAAAGAATGCTGTAATAATGGTTCCGATTCCTGTCACCGCAACTACCTCTTCCAGCCCGTATCCGGCGAACAGACAAAGCAGTGTTCCTGCAAACACGCACAGGAAATCGCTGATAATTCTGCAATAACGGAACGGCACGCGGTTTTGCCGTTCTGAGATAATCAGAGATATGGCATCATACGTTGACACACCCATATCTGCCGTAAAATAGAAGGAGGATGCGAGGCACATAATAACCACCGCCAGCAGGAGAAACACCAGTCTCCCTGCCATATTCAGCTCAGGAAAAAGTCCTTCCAGAAATTTCAGTGTATACTCTGTCACAAAGCCAAAAAGGAACAGATTAATCAGGGTGGCCAGACCTATCTTATGCCGGTCAAAAATAAATGCAAACGACAGCAGTAGAATATTCGCACCCACATAAAGTACTCCGAATCCGATGGGAATCACCGCATTCAGTCCGCTCATAAGTGTCTGAAACGGATCTACTCCGAGAGCAGCTCTCTTAAACATGCCGACGCTTATTCCACAGATCAGCACACCGAGAGCACTCATTCCAACCCGTTTTTTCCAGTTATTTTTTGTTTCTGTTTGATCACTTCGCATATGTTCCTCCTCCTGAATTTCCCCGTAATCCGCTTTATTCTAACTCCTTTCCCGGAAAAATGCAATGAATTTACTGATGCAGACTTTCCCCGTTTGTCGCAATCACATTCTTATACCAGTAAAAACTCTTCTTACGGTATCTCTCCAGCGTACCGCTTCCGTCATCATTTCGGTCCACATAGATGAAGCCGTATCTCTTGCTGAGCTGTGCCGTGGATGCGCTGACCAGGTCGATGCAGCCCCACGTCGTATAACCCAGCACCTGGACGCCGTCATCAATGGCCTCCTCCAGCTGAAGCAGGTGATCCCTCAGGTACTCAATCCTGTAGTCATCCTCCACGGTTTTATTTCCGTTTTCATCCTCAATGAGCCGGTCCACCGCGCCCAGTCCGTTCTCCACAATGAACAGCGGCTTCTGATACTTGTCCCAAAGCGTATTGAGTACATACCGCAGCCCCTTCGGGTCAATCTGCCATCCCCACTCACTGGCCTTCAGCGTCGGATTCGGAACACCTCCAAGCAGATTTCCTTTTCCGCGCACCTGTTTTGACGGATCAGCCGTTGCGCAGATACTCATATAATAGCTGAAGGAAATAAAGTCCACCGTATTCTCCACATCCGTTGACTTCCACTCTTTTCTATATTATAAAATAAATGTAACAACTCAGGCAGAACCACATCAGAAAGAAGTGAAAATCCATGAAAAAAACTATGAAAAAACTGATCGCTCTTATACTGACCGGCGTTATCATGATGAGCAGCCTTCCTGCTGCCGCTGCTGACTCTCAGACCACTGTTGTACAGCCCAAAACCTTTACTGTCGGCCAGACACTTATCATCACTGTCCCCGGCGGCATCGATGTCTATTCGGGACCCGGGATTACATATGACAGAATCCTTACCCTCGGATACGGCAACCAGCTGACAGTGACGGATACTACGTACGCTTCCGGGTGGATGAAAATTTCATGCGGCGGATACAGCGACGGATGGGTATCCGTCGACGAGATTTCCGTCTCGGCCGATATCATAACTGCATCTCCTGAATATCTGTATTCCGACAAGCAGGCAAATGTTCTCTCCAATGTTCTGAATGTGTACGCGACACCGTTCTTCTCCAACAATCTCGTTGGTTTTCTGTACAAAGGACAGGTCGTCGATGCAGTCGGATATACGGCAAGCGGCTGGACCAGAGTTCAGTATGACAGGAACGGCCAGCTGATCACCGGGTATGTCAGCTCCTCCTGGGTAAAAATATCAGACAAACCGGCTCTGACGAAAACAGAAACATTCAAGAAGATCTACGGATACAGCGCACAAATAAAAACAGAATACACAGCAGCCAGCGTTTACGCATCACCGAGAACGGATTCCTCTATTCTGACAACACTGTATTCCGGTCAGGTTGTGACAATCCTTTCCCAGTCGACCAACTGGTACCGCGTTACGCTGAATGTGGATGACGAAATGATTACCGGATACCTGCACCGGTCATTCGCGACACGTTTGAATGCGCTCACGAATCTCCGCCTGAATAAAACTTCCAAAACCCTCAAGGTCCGCGGAAAGTATCAGCTTCTGCTGCGCGGAACGACAGGCATGAATGTCAGGGTTTCATGGAAATCCAGCAAAAAATCAGTGGCCAGTGTCACCAACCGCGGTTACGTCACCGCCAAAAAAGCAGGGACGGCCAAAATCACCTGTACCGTCAAGGTCGGGACACGTTCAAAGAAGCTGACATGTACAATTAAAGTCAGCAAATGATCTCAGAATATAACTGCCGCTTTACGATTAAGGTTGTAAAGCGGCAGCTTTTTCCTGGATCACTTATATGCAGGTCATTATTCATAATATTTGACATTTTATATATAATATGTTATCATGTGGTCAATAAGAATTTCGTGCGCTTTGTTTATTTGGGAGATGAGCAGAGAAATGAATGGATGGTATCAATACAGAAAGCCGGAAAGCTTCAAAAGACAATAGACTAACAGAGAATAGTATTACAGATAGCAGGACTGCAGAAAATAATAAAATTACGGCAAATAACAGAGTTACCAGTTCCTACCTGATTGCGCAGGTACCATCAGAGGACATTCAGAAAGAGATTCTCTTCCGGATTCTCGGACCAGTCTTTTTCGGTCAGGAACAGGCCTCCGACAGTGATGAGCTGGCAGAACTGTTCCGGGATCGATACGGAATCAATGTTGACGGCGATTTCATAGAGGGTGATGAACATTACGACGAATATATAGAGGCTCAGCAGGCTCTTGCAGAAGGAATGCACATCTACAGTGGCTCCATCCCCTTTGAGAGCTGTGTGCTCGCAGAGCTGGCGGATGTGATCTGGGCCGGCATGGAGCAGACGGAAAAAGATGGCTTCCGCAGGATCAATACGCTTCTGGAAGAATAGACCGATGAATGATTGTAAAAAGAGCAAAGAAAGAGACTGCTGCAAAATTTTTAAGGATTTCTGCAGCAGCCCCCTGAAATAATACGATTTTCAGAATTTTCTCATTTTACTGTTTTACAGACACCGCTCTGTAACGGGGCTGTTTTACAGACATATTGTGATTTTCGAATATGTAATGCCGTTTGCATTATGCATGCGGAAGCTCCCCGAACCGTACCTTAATATACGCTTCTATCGCGTCCATCGTTCCCTCGTAGCCAAGGCGCTCACTGTTCAGGCACAGGTCATAGTTTCTCGCATCTGTCCACTCCTGACCGGTGTAATAGCGATAAAAGTCGCTGCGGTATTTGTCGGTTTTTTCCACGAACTTCTCATAATCCTTGCCGATGTAGGAGGCGCGCTCGATTGCCTGCTGCACACAGTACTCCTTCGAAGCATGGACAAACACCCGGACCACGTTGGGATAATCCTTCAGCACGTAATCAGCCGCACGTCCGATAATTACACAGGACTCTTTTTCAGCCAGCTCACGGATGATTTTTGCCTGATAATTAAACAGGTTGTGGTCGCTGACAAATTCATCACTGCCCGGTGCAATCAGCTTGCCCTTGTACTCTCCCTTTTTTGCTTTTCCAAAAAACAATGGCGTACGTTTCAGCTTTTCATCAGCCTGATTGAACAGCAGCTCACTGATTCCGCTGTCCTCCGATGCCATCCTGATAATCTCTTTCTCGTAGCAGTTGATACCGAGATCCTTTGCCAGCATCTCACCTACGGTCTTTCCGCCGCTTCCAAAGTGTCTCGCTATCGTAATAACCACATTTCCCATACTAACACCTCGCATTCCCCGATTTACAAATATTACTCTCCCAGATACGCTTTCTTGATGGAATCATCATTCATCAGCTCATCTGCGTCACCTGACATCACAATCTTTCCGGTCTCCAGCACGTACGCACGGTCTGCAATGGAAAGGGCTTTCTTTGCATTCTGTTCAACGAGAAGCACTGTCGTTCCGCTGGCGCTTACGCTCTGGATGATATCGAAAATTTCATTCACAAGAATCGGTGATAATCCCATGGACGGCTCATCCATCAGGATAATACGCGGCTTCGACATCAGTGCACGGCCCATGGCAAGCATCTGCTGCTCACCTCCGGAAAGCGTTCCGGCAAGCTGATTCTGTCTCTCCTTCAGCCGCGGAAAACGCTTATAGACAGTCTCCAGAGTTTTCTCGATTTCGTCTTTGTCTTTTCTTGTATATGCACCCATTTTCAGATTCTGATATACAGAAAGCTCGGCAAAAACACGGCGGCCTTCCGGTACGTGTGCCATACCGAGACTTACAATTTTATGCGCCGGAATTTTCGTAATATCCTTGCCTTCAAAAATAACGCTTCCCTTTTTCGGAGAAAGGAGTCCCGTGATTGTGTGCAGGATCGTTGTTTTCCCGGCACCGTTCGCACCGATCAGCGCGATAACCTCACCCTCATTTACCTCGAAGGAAAGTCCTTTGATTGCCTGAATCATACCATAGTAGACTTCCAGGTCTTTTACCTCAAGCATTGCCATCGTCTTTTCCTCCTTACTCTCCGAGATATGCTGTGATAACCTGTGGGTTGTTCAGTACATCGGATGTCCTGCCCTGTGCAAGAATTTCTCCGAAATTCAGAACACTGAGCGCCTCGCAGATACCTGATACAAGCTTCATATCGTGTTCAATCAACAGAATCGTCATATCAAAATGATCCCTGACGAAACGAATCATATCCATCAGAGCCTGTGTCTCATTGGGGTTCATACCGGCCGCCGGCTCATCCAGAAGCAGAAGCTTCGGATTCGTCGCCATAGCGCGGGCGATCTCCAGCTTTCTCTGTTTTCCGTAGGGAAGGTTGGCAGCGAGTGTCCCTGCCTCAGAGTCAAGCTCAAATACGTGCAGCAGCTCCATCGCGCGCTCATCCATTTCCTTCTCCACTTTATGGTAGGACGGAAGATGGAAAATACCGGACAGCACGGGATACGTATGACTGTTGTGGAGCCCTGCCTTTACATTATCAAGAACGGACATATCCTTAAACAGGCGGATATTCTGGAAAGTTCTCGCAATACCTGCCTTGCTGATATCGATGGTCTTCTTTCCCGTAATATCCTGTCCGTCCAGAACCACGCTTCCTGTATCCGGCTTGTAAACTCCTGTCAGCAGGTTGAAGACTGTCGTTTTTCCTGCGCCGTTGGGCCCGATCAGACCGTAAAGCTGTCCCTTCTCAATACTGATATCAAATCCGTTAACGGCCCTCAATCCGCCAAAGGAGATTCCAAGATTTTTAACTTCCAGTAATGCCATGGTTATGCAGCCTCCTTTGCCTTATTTTTGTGAAGCAGCCGCTTCAGAGAGTATCGCTCGCGGAACTCCAGCGCAGCGGGGCTCCAGTTGAAGAGCATCATGACAATCAGAACAATTGCGTAAATCAGCATACGGTAATCGCTGAGGCTTCGCAGCAGCTCCGGCAATACGGTCAGGACAGCTGCGGCAATCACAGAACCGCGGATATTTCCGATTCCGCCGAGTACGACGAATACCAGAATCATGATAGACATATTGTAACCGAAGTTCTTTGATGTGGCAGTCAGCGTGGAAAGGTTGTGAGCATAAAGCACACCGCCTATTCCGGCGAGACCGGCCGAAATCGCAAAGGCCATCAGTTTGTATTTTGTGATATTGATGCCGATTGACTCCGCCGCAATACGATTGTCCCGGATCGCCTTGATTGCACGGCCATCTCTGGACTGAATGAGACGAAGCACAATAAACAGTGTAATCAGAAGCAGAATAATTCCGATTGTAAAAGTGGAATCCTTCGATGTACCTGTAATACCCTGGGGACCCTTCAGCAGAACAACGCCATCCGGCTCCAGCCCCAGAGCAACAGAATCCTTTGTGGAAAAATGAAGGCCCTGACTGTCCCTGCCGATAAACAGAATATTCATAAAGTTTTTAATAATCTCACCGAACGCCAGCGTAACAATGGCAAGATAATCGCCCCTCAGACGGAGCACAGGAATACCGATCAGCACACCGAACACTGCTGCCGATGCTGCACCGATCAGGAGTGCCAGTGTAAAACGCACACCGGCCACCGGGATCACATCCTTCATACAGATTGTGAAGAAGGCGCTGGCGAATGCACCGACACACATAAATCCGGCATGTCCGAGACTGAGCTCGCCGAGAATACCTACGGTCAGATTCAGTGAAACTGCAAGAATTGCATACGCACATACCGGAACCAGAAGACCTTTCATCAGACTGGAGATATTGTCCGTATAAATCATAATCTGTATGATTACCCAGAATGCAATTACCATTCCGTACGTAATGGCATTGCTCTTTGCTGTTTTGTCAAATTTTTTCTTCATACCTTTTCCCATCCCCTCTGTTTAAACCTTTTCCTGAATCTTCTTTCCGAGAAGGCCCGTAGGCTTCACCAGAAGCACAATAATCAGTACACCGAACACAATTGCATCCGCCATCTGTGAGGAGATGTAAGCCTTTCCGAAAATCTCAATGACACCCAGAAGGATGCCGCCGATCATTGCACCCGGAATGGAACCGATTCCTCCGAATACGGCGGCAACGAATGCCTTGATACCAGGCATGGAACCTGTATACGGAGTCAGGGACGGATACGCAGAACACAGAAGGACACCTGCAATCGCTGCCAGAGCGGAACCGATCGCGAAGGTCAGTGCAATCGTGCCGTTCACATTGATACCCATAAGCTGTGCGGCTCCCTTGTCCTCCGACACAGCCAGCATAGCCTGTCCGGCCTTTGTCTTATTGATAAACAGAGTCAGTCCGATCATAATGACGATACACGCAAGGATTGTGACGATCGTCTCACCGGAAACCGTCAGTGCGCCTCCTCCCAGAGACAGAGGCTTGATTCCGACTACGGACGGGAAAGATTTTGTGTTCGCACCAAATACAAGAAGTGCGATATTCTGGAGCAGATAGCTGACGCCGATGGCCGTGATCAGAACCGCCAGCGGGGAAGCCGCATTACGAAGCGGTCTGTACGCAACTCTCTCAATCAGAACTCCCAGCGCTGTGCATGCCACAACAGCGAGCAGAATTGCAGGAATTACAGGCAATGCCATCGAAGTAATAGCGGTAAACACCACGTATGCACCGATCATGATGACATCTCCGTGTGCGAAATTCAGCATTTTCGCAATACCATACACCATCGTATACCCGAGCGCTATGATTGCATACACGCTGCCCAGGCTGATGCCGTTAATCAGATAAGATAAAAAACTCATAACACACCTCTCGTTCTTTTGTTTAAGAATGCTCCGAAAGCAAAAATATTGTAGGCATTATAGCACAGTTCTCTGCTCTTTATCAAGGCAAATGCTCTTTTTTATATGAATTGCAAACAGCCGCTACAGTTACCTGCAGCGGCTGCACCTTTGCATTATCTATACACTTGTATTACATTGCTGCATACTTGCCGTCTGTGATCTTAACAGCCTTCGGTGCCTTGTTCGGCTCACCGTCTGCTGTCCATGTCATACCTGTACCTGTCAGACCATCGATTGTGATCTCTGTCATGGAAACCTTCAGAGCGTCGCAGATATCTGATGCAGACATATCCGGTGTCACACCTGCCTGCTCAACAGCAGCCTTGATTGCGTAGATACCATCGTAAGCATCTGCTGCGAACTGGTTCGGGATCTCGCCGTAAGCTTCCTGGTAAGCTGCTACGAAGTTCTGTGTCAGCTCATCCTCAGCATCTGCTGCGAACGGTGTCAGAAGCATAACGCCCTCTGCAAGTGCTGTGTCGAAACTTTCTACTGCCAGAAGTCCGTCAAGACCGTCGCATCCGAAGAAAATCGGAGCATAATCCATACCTGCTGCCTGTGTCAGGATCAGAGAAGCCTCTGTGTAGTAGATCGGAAGGAATACGAGCTCAGCGCCGCCATCCTTTGCTTTCTGAAGCTGTACGGAGAAGTCTGTCTTGCTGTCAGCTGTGAAAGCTTCTGCAGCTACGATCTCAAGACCCTGATTTGCCGCCTCAGCTGCAAATTTCTCGTAAATACCTGAAGAATATACGTCAGAGCTGTCATAGATAACAGCAACCTTTGTTGCGATCTTGTTCTCTCCGATGTACTGTGCGGAAGCAACACCCTGGTTCGGGTCGGAGAAGCATACACGGAATGCATTGTCATTTGCAACACACTCTACAGCAGAACCTGACGGTGTAAGCAGGAACATATTGTCATTAACAGCCTCTGCTGCAACGGCAATACACGGAGTAGATGTAACTGTTCCGAGAAGCATCTGCATATCCCAGTCCTTCAGTGTATTGTAAGCGTTGACTGATTTCTCAGCGTCATGCTCGTCATCCTGGAAATTGAACTCAACCTGTGCGCCTGCGATTCCGCCTGCTGCGTTGATCTCATCTACTGCAAGCTGAGCTGCATTCATAACTGCCTGTCCGTAAACAGCTGCACCACCTGTAATCGGTCCGATACCGCCAATCTTGAATGTTTCACCCTCAGCGAAAGCTGTAGTGGAAAACAGCATGGTTGCTGCACATGCAAGGCTTGCGAATTTCATAAATTTCTTCATAATACCATCCTCCTGTTTTATTTTCTGGAATCCGGAAGGGTCCTGCTGACACAGACACTCTCCGATTCTCATTTACTGAAAATAATACTCATTTGCTTTATATTTGTCAAGGAGTTTTCTTCATTTTCCAAAAACATTTGTCCGTCTGACGCGGATTCCGCTGTCAAAACCGCTCATTCGCTTCTTCGCCGTTTCAAAGCGCGGTATCCGCATCTTCATTTTTAATATGCCTTGCCCCAGTAAACCATCTTTTTCGCCGGTTTTCCGCAGTATACGCATGTATCTGCAAGCTTCTCCTGCTCAAACGGCATACATCTGGAGGTCACGCCCAGCTCTTCCTTGATGGCATCCTCACATTCCTGGCAGCCGCACCACATGGCTTTGATAAAGCCCGGTTTTTCGTCTGCAATCTGCTTAAACTCTTCCTTATTGACAGCAACGTATGTGTGTGCCTCCCGGTGAGCTCTTGCACGCTCCAGCATATCCTTCTGGATCGTCTCAAGCACCTCCGCCACCTTCTGCGCCAGCTCATCAATCGGTGCAACGATCTTTTCACGTGTGTCTCTGCGCACAATCACTGCCTGTCCTGCCTCGATATCCTTCGGTCCCAGCTCAATACGAACCGGAATTCCGCGCATTTCCTGCTCTGAGAATTTCCATCCCGGGCTCTTTTCAGAATCATCCACCTTCGTGCGGATACCTGCAGCCTTCAGAGCGTCTCTCACCTCGGCAGCTTTGTCCAGGACACCCTCCTGCTGCTGGCGGATCGGAATCACCATAACCTGAGTCGGTGCAATTCTCGGCGGAAGTACAAGACCGCTGTTGTCGCCGTGTACCATGATAATGGCACCGATCATACGTGTCGTCATACCCCAGGAAGTCTGGTGAACGTATTTCAGCGTATTATCCTTATCTGCAAACTGAATGCCGAAGGCTTTTGCGAAGCCGTCTCCGAAATTGTGGCTCGTACCGGACTGCAGTGCCTTTCCGTCGTGCATCAGGGATTCAATCGTGTAGGTAGCCTCTGCTCCCGCAAATTTCTCCTTGTCCGTCTTGCGGCCCTTGACCACCGGAATCGCAAGAACCTCCTCACAGAAATCTGCATATACGTTCAGCATCTGGATCGTTCGCTGTTCTGCCTCCTCAGCCGTCGCATGTGCCGTATGGCCCTCCTGCCACAGGAACTCTCTGGAGCGCAGAAACGGTCTCGTGGTCTTCTCCCATCTCACAACGGAACACCACTGGTTGTACACCTTCGGCAGATCACGGTAGGAATGAATATCATTTGCATAAAAATCGCAGAACAGAGTCTCCGACGTTGGACGCACGCACATGCGCTCCTGCAGCGGCTCCAGTCCGCCGTGTGTCACCCATGCAACCTCCGGCGCAAATCCCTCCACATGATCCTTCTCCTTCTGAAGAAGACTTTCCGGAATGAACATCGGAAGATATACATTCTCCACTCCCGTCTCCTTAAATCTGCGGTCCAGCTCATGCTGGATGTTCTCCCAGATCGCATATCCTGCCGGCTTGATAACCATACAGCCCTTTACGCTTGTGTAATCAATCAGCTCGGCTTTCTTTACCACATCCGTATACCACTGTGCGAAATCCTCCTCCATCGAGGTAATCGCCTCTACAAGTTTCTTTTCCTTTGCCATTTTTCTCCTCCTTCTGTCCTGACAGAGTATATTTTGCCGCGCCGGGCACGATTGTGAAGCAATATCTTCCTCTCGTGTGTTACAGGAAAATCCGGAGGAATTTTCTGTAATACAAAACCGCCGGAATCCTGCCCCCGCAAGGGACCGGAATACCGGCGGTACCACCCTTATTAACAGCGCCTGCTGTTCACTTCATTCTGCCTTTAACGCCGGACTGCGCTGCAGTTTCCTGCAGTGGCTCCAAAGCCGGTTCATCCCCGCTGTCCAAAGCCTCGCACCACCCGGCTTCTCTCTGAAAGACGCTCTCTGGATTACTGATCTTCTTCATCGCCTGTCTATCGCCCATTGTAATGAACGTGAAAAAATTTGTCAATACTGAAATTTCGTTTCTGTACACCAGACATCGACTTACGCGTTCTGTTCCATCCGCCTCATGACAATCTGTTCCGGCGTAATCGGAAGCTCTCTGAACCAGATTCCTGTAGCATTGTGAATCGCAGCTGTGATTGCAGGAAGCGGTGTGTTGATGACGACCTCTCCGATGGATTTTGCCCCGAAGGGACCCTGATGCTCGTAGCTGCTCTCAAATTCCACATGAATTCTTCCCATATCCAGGCGGGTCGGAATCTTATACTGCATCAGTGAATTTTCCAGAACCTTTCCGCCCTTATATGTGATATCCTCACTGAGCACCATGCCGATTCCCTGGACGATTCCGCCCTCTGCCTGTATCCGGCCGAGATTCGGATTGATCGGCGTTCCACAGTCTACGGCTGCCGCATACTGAATCACCTCGACGCCTCCCGTCTCCAGATCCACCTCAAGCTCCACGGCTCCCGCCATAAACGGAGGCGGGGAAGTGGGAGAGCTGTGAGTCTCCACAGCCTCCAGAGCAATCTCGTTGCCGCACATGGACGCAGTGGCAATATCCATCCGGCTGACCTTTTTGCCGGTGGCTTCGCAGATCACATATTCTCCGTCAAACACCACCTGATCCTCCTCACAGGAAAGAAGCTGTGCACCGAGGGCACAGATCTGTTCCCGCAGCCGCAGCGCAGCGCGCTCTGTTGCCTTGCCTGTGACAAACGTCGTGCTGGATGCGTAAGATCCTGAATCATAAGGCGATGCGTCTGTGTCTGCTCCGAATACTGTAATATCGTCATAATCACACTCCAGCACCTCGGCTGCGATCTGAGCCAGAATCGTATCACATCCCGTTCCCATATCGGCTGCCCCGATGCGCAGTGTATAAAATCCCTCATCATTCATTTTCAGGGATGCGGAGCCCACATCCACACCGGAAATACAGGAGCCCTGCATTGCAAGTCCCATGCCGACGGCGCGCACCTTTCCGTTGCCCATGTCGCGGCACGGATATTTTTCATCCCAGCCGATCATTTCCTTCACCCTGGCAATGCACCGGTCAAGGGCGCAGCTTGTGTTGGTCTCCCCGTAATAGGCAGGCATGAAATCACCTTCCTTTACAATATTCTGTTCCCGCAATGCAACAGGATTCATATGCAGAATGTCTGCCAGCTCATTGACCGTCGTCTCGACGGCGTACAGGCCCTGTGTGGCCCCGTAGCCGCGGTACGCCCCCGCCGACATCTCATTCGTATAGACCACATCACTGATAAACCGGAATGCTTCCGCCTTTCCGTACAGCGGAATGGATTTATGTCCGGAAAGTCCCACCGTTGTCGGACCATGCTCTCCGTATGCTCCTGTGTTGGACAGCGTGTACATATCAATGGCGCGGATTCTTCCATCGTTCATGGCGCCGAGCCGTACCCGCACTTCCATCTCATGGCGGGGTGAGGACGCCGTCTGTGTCTCCTTCCGGCTGAAAATCAGTTTGGAAGGCTTTTTTGTTTTCCATGTCACAAATGCAGGATAAATCTCTATAACTGCCGTCTGTTTTGCACCGAATCCTCCTCCGACACGCGTCTTTTCCACACGCACCTTTGATTTCGGAATACCCAGCGCCTTCGCAATGATTCTGCGGCAGTGGAATACAATCTGTGTCGAACTTACCACATGCAACCTCCCATACGTATCAATTGTACAGAAGGTGCGGAACGTCTCCATCATCGTCTGCTGCACTGCCTTTGTGTGGTACGTGCGATCCAGCACAATATCACAGTCCCCGAGAACGGCTTCCACATCACCGTTTCCGCACTCATCGTGGGCACAGAGATTTCGCTTATTGTCCGCTCCCACCGGACATAGTGCTTCCCAGTTATCCTCCGGATGGACAAGAACAGGATTATCCTTCGCAGTGCGGAAATCAAGCACCGGCTCCAGCACCTGGTATTTTACCTTGATCATCCGAAGCGCCCTGTTTACACACTTTTCGTCCCTGCCTGCCACAATGGCAACCGGATCACCGATAAAACGCACATGCCGGTCCAGCACCAGACGGTCCTGAGGGCTCGGCTCCGGATATGTCTGTCCTGCCAGTGTAAAGCGCGGCCCGTCCTGAGGAACATCCTCCCACGTAAAAACAGCTTCGATTCCCGGCACCTTTTTTGCCGTGTCTGTTTTGATTTCCTCAATGATTGCATTGGGATGCGGGGAGCGCAGCAGTTTTACAATCAGGCAGTTGTCCGGCGCCAGATCATTCACATAGACCGGCTGCCCCGTCAGAAGCTGCATTGCGTCCTTCTTCCGCAAAGGCTGATTGACTGTTTTCATGACTGCTTTCCTCCCTTCTTCCATTCCAGAAATGCCAGAATTCCGCGCAGCTGCCCTTCATATCCGGAACAGCGGCAGAGATTGCCGGAAAGATATTCTTTGATTTCCTCCACACCGGGATCAGGATTCTCCCGGAAAAGCGCAATTGCATTCATCACAAATCCGGGATTGCAGAAGCCGCACTGCTCCGCGCCCTGGTCTGCAATAAACTGTCCGAACTCATACGCCTCCTCCTGAAGCCCTTCCAGCGTCGTCACCTTTCTGCCGTCCGCACGCGCCGCCAGGACGGAGCAGGACAGCACAGGCCGGTCATCCAGAAATACGGTACACAGACCGCAGTTTGCTGTCTCACAGCCGCGCTTCACACTTGGACAGTTCTGTGAACGGACAAAATCGATCAGCAGCATATCCGGATCGATATCCGCCTGAATCTTTTTTCCGTTTAAGATCATCGATATATTCATCTCTGTTTCCTCCTGTATTCTGAGCTGCCTCCTCACCTCTGTTCGGCGGCCTTTCCTCCTGTCTCAAGGCAGGCACGTTTGACGAGTACCTGCACAAGATGACTGCGGTACTGTGCACTTCCGCGCAGATTTGAACCCGTCGGAACACTCTGTGATACATACGCACCGATCAGTACTGCATCATCTTCTGTTCCCTCACCTGACAGAATCTGTCCGGCGGCACGGCATACCTCTGCAGCAGCATCACAGATTTTCTCCGACGAAACTGTCAGCAGCATGGCCCGCGCCGGCCTTGCACCGACACTGATGCGCAGCCTGTCTCCTGCTGCCGATACTGCCACTGCCAGCACAGGAAAATCCGTCTTCGTATTCCGCATGGACTGGTAAGCAAATCTGCCGTTTCCTTTCTTTACAATCACGCGGACCAGAATATCCCTGTCGCGCTTCATCTCCACAAACCGGGCAAGCGGTACCACGCCTCCCTTATACAGTTCCACATACGTATCCATGGCAAGGAACATGGTCAGCACATCAGAAAAACCAAACCGCCCGAAAATACTTCCTCCCACCGTTGCAAGATTCCTGAACTGAACTCCCACAATATGGCGGACGCTCTCCCTGACGGCACCCTGCGTATACACATTCAGCCCCTCGTGAAGCTCCAGCTGACGCAGTGTCGCCATACATCCGATGCTGAATTCCTCCTCCGTCTCCTCTATCTGATCCAGACCGAGGTCCGACAGGTCTATGACAGTCTGAACGCTGCGCTGTCCCATCTTCACCCAGAGCATACCGCCAATCAGCTGATTGCTCCTCTTCTGATTCAGCTCCCATGCTTCCTCCAGAGTCTTTACTTTTCGATACTCTTTACAGGTAAACAATGTTTTCCCTCCTCTTAGATAATATATTTTCCAGATAATTCGTCACATTCCGATAAGAAATCTGATCTACTTCCTGATCAGGTCCTCTGTATAAAACAATCTTTTTCCGGATCGGACCGTATTCATGAATCGTGCTGCTGCACTTTTCTTCATCAATCAGATGTCTGTACTGGTTTGCAAATATCTGATCCGTATGCTTAATCTCGTATATCTCACAGGATATCTCTTCCATATCAGCCACAACCATATCAAATTCTCCTGCAGGAAACAGCAGCTTAAATGCCCTTTTTTCTTTTGGCAGTACTTTTATTGTTTCCAGCAGAACAATCTCTTCCAGCATCCTGCCGCGTACCTCTTCCAGAATCTTATCACAAATCCTTTTCCTCTCTGCCGCAGGATATCTCCGAAATATCCTGTCTTTCATGAGTGAATATACAAGTGCCTGCGCCTGACAGTATCTCATTCCCGGCTGTGTAAAAACGATATTCTCCGTCGGAGTCTTCGTACCAATTCCTTCTGACGGAATATTCATAATCAATTCCAGCATCTGCAGATATTCTTTAATTTCTGTCACATGATCCTCTGTAATTCTGACCGTAAGATCACCAGAATTCCGGATATCCGGAATATTCATCAGTTTTTCTGTCACTGTTTTCAAATCAATTTCATCAAGAATACTGTCCCGTCCGTCCAGGGCTGCCTGCTTACGCTCCAGTTGTGCCGCCGAACCCATATCATGTGACTTGAAGTCCCTGATCAATACGGATATCAGGAAACGATGATTCATGTCTTCAATGATCCGGTTAACAGCATTCGTCAATTCCTGTGCCTGGTAAAGATCAATCAGGTGTCTGAAATGTCCCCCTGACTGATAGCATGCCAAAGAGTGCTGAATGTTCCGGGCTATAGCTGTATCAATATATCTCCTTGTACTTTCGTCATCCCTGAATGACACGCCTTCGTCCATCAGTTCAGGATCATCAAAGTCTGTTTCTCCGACACGAAATGTTCCTCCATATCGGATATACTCGTCAATATCATGAATTCCAAGAAGTCTTGAATATTCTCTGAAAGGAATAAATGTCGTATGAATTGTGACCGAACGGTCATATAGTTCTTCCTGCTCCGCAATCGCAAATCCCAGCGAATCTGTGCCTGAAAGCACAAGTTTCATGCCAAACATTGCATAAACATCCGAAAAAAGAGATGCTCCATCAATGAAATCTTCCAGAAGAGTGACATCATCAATGAATACATATTTAAATTTAAGTTCCGAAAGCTTTTTCAGGTCTTTGTTCAGTTCAGCCATCGTATTGGAACTCATAATCTTGATATATGCCGTCCTGTCTTTGGGCAATTCTGAAATCGCCTGAAAAATCATAGTGGTCTTTCCGGTTCTTCTGAGTCCAAACACCAGACAGACGCGTCCTGCAGCATCTGATGCCAGATATTTCTTCAGTAAAGCAATACATTCCCGTTGTCCATATCTTGTCACCATCTCACATGCCGGAATCAGAGCCTCCCCTGTCTTCACATTGGTAAAAAACTCCGGCTTTTCTTCTTCCGTCAATGATGGTTCCCCTGAAATCAGCCGTTCATATTCTTTTTCCAGGTGTTTTCGTTCTTCTATCTGAGAAAGAATCTTCTGCTCCTCTGATTCTCTGATATATTTGCTCTGCTGCTTTCCATTTTCACTCCACT
>SFEV01000098.1 GCA_004557975.1 Lachnospiraceae bacterium | reverse complement strand
GGCCGAGACGGAGGAGCTGATTACCCATGCGGTACATCCATACACGAAAGCGCTCCTGTCGGCAATCCCGATGCCTGATCCGGAATACGAGAAGCAGAAAAAACTGCTTGTGTACGATCCTTCCATGCACCATTATGAGACGGACAGGCCCGAATGGAAGGAGATCCGGCCGGGACATTTTGTCTGGGCCAATGAGGAAGAATTTGCCCGGTATCAGAGAGAAGTATAAAGAAGTATAATGAAAACTTTTGAATCCCGCTGTGAAGGTTGCTGCCTTGTGGCGGGATTTCCATTCAGAGGTAGAGGATATGAAATATGGAATCATAAAAAAAAGTACGGCCACTGTGTGGGGAGTTCCGTCGGAAACGGAGATCGTCGAAGGACAGGAACGATCCGCCATTGCTGATGAAGCACTGTACGGTATGGGACTTGCAGTTGTGGGTGAGGCGGAAAACGGATATTATCCGGTTCGGACGCATTATGGATACGAGGGATATGTGAGAGAAGATGATGTCCGGATTGTGACGCTGGAGGAGATGCAGGCATGGGAAGCATCCCGGCTGATGATCGTGTCAGGAATCTGTGTGGATGTGACCTCCATCCCCAAAGTGCAGGGAATCCTTTTGGAATCTCTGTTTCGCGGTGCACTTCTGAAGGTTCTGGAATTTGACAGCGGTGCAGAAGCTGACGATGGCAGAAATGTGGGAGAGAAGAGCAGCGCTGCAGTGCAAACGGACTGTAAAAAGGATCCGGAGAGATCATGGCCTGTGGAAGGTGCTGCAGGATGGGCGAGAGTTGAACTTGTGGACGGACGCATCGGCTATATAAGGAATCAGTACCTGATGGAAAAGAAATTTTCACAGGCGGGGCTGTGGGAGGAGAAGCTTCCCCAGAGCTTTCTTAAGAGACGGGAAAGTGCTCTGTCAGAAGATAGGAAGGAGGGCAGCCTGTTACAGTCGTCTGAAAGACTGGAGGCAGAGTTTCGCGATGCTGTGGTGCGGACTGCGATGACATATCTCGGTGTGCAGTACCGCTGGGGAGGAAAATCAACGGCAGGTATCGACTGTTCCGGGCTGACATCCATGAGCTATATGCTGAACGGAGTTCTGACGTACCGCGATGCACAGATCAAACCGGGGTTTCCTGTTCACGAAATCCCGCGCGAGCAGATGAAAAAAGGTGATCTCATGTATTTTCCGGGACATATTGCCTTATACATCGGCGATCAGCGTTACATTCACTCGACGGGGCGGATCGGCAGCGGAGGTGTTGTGATCAACAGCATGAATCCTCTGGATCCTGATTACCGGGAGGATCTGGTAAAATGTATGTATGCAGCCGGAAGTATCTTCTGACTGTCTGACAAAAGGAAACAGAAATCTGGAAAAATATTGGCATAAAAAATACAAATGAAAGGTGAGAGAACGTGATGGATGCAAGGTTAACACTGGAGAAACGAATCGCTGCAGAGATTGCCAGCTATGACGGAACGATGTCTGTGTATGCGGATGATCTGAAAGGAAATATTATTGCAATTGGCGAACAGGAAAAATTTGAGACTGCCAGCACAATCAAGACGTATATTCTGGCATGTCTGTTTGATGAAATTCAAAAAGGAAATGCAAGTCTTTCTGAAATGGTGACGTATCAGGAAAGCCATTTTGTGGAAGGCAGCGGTGTGCTTCGTGCTCTTGATCCGGGAGCTGTACTCCGTGTCAAAGATGTGGCCACTCTGATGATTATCGTAAGCGACAATGTGGCGACTAATATTATGATTGATTATCTGGGGCAGGACACAATCAACGACTGCATTCAGAAGCTTGGATGCAGGGACACGGTACTGCACAACCCGATTCATTTTGAACGATACGAAAAGCTGGGCACAACGACACCGAAAGATTATGCAAGCATGTTTACCCGCCTCGTTCACGGAAAACTGATCAGCCCGGAAGCAGATGCCGAGATGCTGGACATATTTAAAAAACAGCATTACAACAGCATGATTGTCGGAGACTTTCCTCCCTATTACATGGACAGCGAGGATACAGGAGAGGAAGAACTGATTCAGGTGGCATCCAAAAGCGGCAGTATGGACGCATGCCGGAATGACGGCGGTATCATTTACACACCATACGGCCCTTACGTGCTTGTAATGATGCATAAGAATTTCAGTGATTCTCTGTATTATGCAGGTCACCCTGCCACAGTCTACGGTGCGAAGGTGAGCAGAATGCTCCTGGATCAGTATCTGGCTCTGGAAGGCAGATTCCGGCTGTAAGAACAGGTGGTGACCATATGCATATCAGACCGGCAGAGGATCAGGATGTTTCCAGAATCGCGGAAATTCTGGTGTTCAACAACCGGGTAAATTACTGGCCGATTTTCAAAGACGATGCGTATTCATTCGGAAAACTGACTGTGCTTGCAGTGGCGGAGGAGTATCAGGAAAATCATCGAAAGCCCGGCTGCATTTCTGTCTATGATGATGGAATCATAAAAGGCTTTGTGCATGTGGAAGACGGTGAAATCAGGAAGCTGTATGTGGACACGTTTTTTCAGGGCAATGGGATCGGAGCTGCTCTGCTTGACTATGCTGTGAGTGAACACAGTGCAAAATATCTGTGGGCTCTCGAAAAAAATGTGCGGGCTCTGTCATTCTACCAGAAGCATGGATTTCATCTGACAGGTGACCGGACGTACGAGGAAGGTACGACAGAATGGCTGGTTAAGCTTGAAAGGTAAAAGATTTGCAGATTGTCTATGAAACAGATCCTGCATGAAAGAAAATATTGATGAGAAATGATTCCTTTAAGTTTACATAATATATTTATGTGAACTTGAAGGAATCTTCACAAAAAAAGCCAGAACCGAACAGAATACTGAAAAACTGAAGCAGGAAAACAGATTTATTTCAGAAGAACAGGGATTTTCATGCAAAGAGAACATTCAGGATTCCCTCAGTTTCACAGCTCCTGCAGCACGCCGTCTTCGTTCATCCTCCATGGCTGCGTAGTGTTTTCTCGTGGTATTGACGTCCTTGTGACCCAGGACATCTGCAACCAGGTAAATGTCACCTGTTTCTTTATAGAGGGCCGTACCGTACGTACTGCGCAGCTTGTGCGGTGTGATTTTCTTTGTCGTGGTAACTTCCCGCGCATATTTCTTTACCATGTTTTCGACGGCCTGTACACCGATTCTCCTGCGCTGGGTAGAATAGAAGAGAGCGTTTTCATGACCGGCCACAGGGGTGATCGAAGCACGGATTTCCAGATAATCAAGGAGCGCTTTTTCCACCTCTTCACCGAAATAAACCATCATTTCAGATCCGCCTTTTCGCACGACGCGGATTCCGCCGTTCTTGAAATCAATATCATTGACATCGAGGCCGACGCATTCTGAGACACGGATACCGGTGCCCAGAAGCAGGGTGACGATGGCAAGGTCGCGGTATTTCGTTTTTTCGTAATAAATCTTTTTCTGACCTGTAAGCTGATCGCCGCAGTGTTCAATATAATCGAGCAATTCAGCCGTCTCATCAGCATCAAGACGGACAATTTCCTTATCATGCAATTTCGGCATGTCGACAAGAAGCGTCGGATTTGTCCGGATCATTTCACGTTTGTAATAATATGCGTAAAAGCTGCGGAGTGCCGACATTTTCCGTTTCAGGCCACGTTCGCCGTTTGTTAAAGTTTTGTCATCATTGGAATATACCTTCAGATATTCCTGATATTCCTCAATATCAAAGGCTTCAAGCTGATCCAATACATCGACGGTCAGATCCTGCATTTTACGGTTTTTCAGTGAAGGGTTTTCAGACAGTAAAAACTGAAAGAAAATGCGGATATCATACGCATAGGAAATCCGTGTGCGTGTGGATGTGGTAGGCTCAATGGCGCGGAAATAATCTTTAGCAAATGGGGGCAATGTTTTCAGAACCTCACGCAGCTTTAAAACATTGTCTATGTTTACCTGTTCGTGATAAGTGATTGATTTTTCCATGAAAATTCGGCTCCTTATTGATTTGTATATTACAGGATAAAAGGCTTCGGATATCAGAATGTGATTAAATTCCTGATATATCTATTTGAAAAACATGTGTTTGTCGTATAGATGGATTATACTCTTTCATAACGAATTTGTCAATGGATGGCGGTTTCAGTAAAAGTGTAACTGTCCGGTATTTT
>SFEV01000008.1 GCA_004557975.1 Lachnospiraceae bacterium | reverse complement strand
TGATATTGCGTTGCTGGCAGAACGAGATGTAAAAATGATCCATTGTCCAAGAGCCAATCTGTCAAATCATGGATTCCCGAAGGCTCCACAGATTCTCGAATCTGGTGCAAGTGTTGGTTTAGGCTGTGATGGAGCAGCTCCTTCTAATCTGGATATTTTTGATGAAATGAAAGCTCTGCGTTATTCTATGATAGCCTATTGGGGACTTCCTTCTTTTAATCCGGTTGTCATGACCTGTCCTACACTTTTGAAAATGGCTTCTCAAGGCGGAGCAAATGCAATCGGACATGGTGATATTCTGGGATCTGTAGAAGAAGGAAAGAAAGCAGATTTGATTCTTGTAAACATTGATCAGCCACATATTACACCAACTCAGAATCTTGTAAACACCATCGTGGATGCTGCAAATGGACATGACGTAATGGATTCAATCATCAACGGAAAGCTTGTTATGAAAAACCGAGAAGTACTTACTTTAGATGAAGAGCGAATTCGTTTTGAAGCTACACAGCATATGAATGAAATCATAAAGAGAGCTTATTAAAAAAATAGGTAATTATTTCAAAATTTATCAGATGATTTGAAATTTTCTGTAAATTGAGATCTTCTATGATAATTTGACGGCTTAACGGCACCTTTTTGCGGTTAAGCCGTTGTCTATTTAATAACAAAAATAATCGAACATGTCAAGAGCACCCAGTTGTCATGCTGTTATTCCGCATTTTATCTGATTCTGAACCATCCCACATTCAATCAACTTAAAAAGAGGCATGGCATAAATTATTCTGATAGATTTTACATCAAATTGCTTTATGTCGTGCCTTTTGTGTTATCATAAAATCCCGAAAGAAGTAAATCAGCATAAACTAATTATCCATTTACGCCTTCTAAAGATAATTAACGATACAGCAAGCCTGAATAATTCCTCCGTGGTAAGCAAGGTATAAACACCAACAATTCCCCACTTGAATACATATGCTGCAAGCAGACATAGGGGAATTCCAATACACCATGTGCCAACAATATCAATAATCATAATGATTTTGGTGTTGCCGCCACTTCTTATAATTCCTCCGCCAAAATGTGGAATCAAGCATAGGTAACAGGATGGCAACGGAGAATGATTTGGCATTACGCAGTCCTTTGGCTATATTATTAGGATGAAAGTCAAGTTCTTTGATTGCTTCTTCTATCGCCAGGCGTGTGCTTTCTTTTACTGTTTTGCCATTAATGTATTTGGAAACAGTACCTACAGAAAGCCCGGCACGAGCTGCAACATCGCGTATTGTTGAGGCCATAATAACGCCTCCCTTCTTAATGTGATTGGCTTATAAAAATATTAGCATAATTGCAGAAATTATTTAACGCTGTTAAAGATGCATATATTCCTTAATGAATCCTGTGATTGCTGTTCGCTCCGTTCACAGCAACTTGGTCAAAATCCATTCCACTTGCTGTAAACTGTCAGGAATGCTATATTATAAGAAATATCTGTCGTACTGTATAGTTGTACCAAAAATAAAATGTATGGGAAAGACGGTGAAAAAATGATACCGCCTGTAAGAATACACGGACGGAAATGGGATGTGGAGGAATGGAGCATGTTTAAAGAAATTAGAGATGAACGGGCTTTCAACGGGATTTTAAATCAGATTATAGAGAACATTCAGAATGGCAGTCTCAAAGCGGGCGATGCCCTTCCGGCGGAGCGGACAATGGCGGAGATCATGGGAGTATCCAGACCGGCAGTCAGAGAAGCTTTGAGAGCACTGGAACTGCTGGGAATAGTCAAGCCGGTGCCGGGAGGCGGAAATTATATTACGGAGGACCTGGATACCTGGCTGATCGAACCTTTATCCATACTTTTTAAATTAAATAATGGATATCTGCGCCAGAATCAGCAGTTCCGTGCAGCACTGGAGCGAGAAGCGGCAATTCTTGCGGCACGAAAGTGCACACCGCTGGATGCAGCAGAATTATGGGTGATTCTTGCACGGCTGGACGCCGCAGAAGATGAAAAGATACGGGGTGAACTGGATCGCGAACTTCACAAGAAGATTGCAAAGATCGCAGATAACCCGATGGTTTACAGTGTCCTTGCGGCAGCAGATCAGCTTACTGAGAATATTGTTTCCGGGACGAGAGACTACATTATGAAAAAGAATAATTCTGTCAGAGAGGTTGATGACCAGCATCATCGGCTTGTTAAGGCAATCATCAACGGAGATGCAGAACAGGCGGAACGATGTATGTCCGAACATATGGATACGATTGAACGTTATATGGAAGAAATGCAAAAAAAATCCTGAGAAATTTTGGGCATTTTTACAGGATAAATTGATATGACCTCTATTGCATTTTGGTAATACCGGTGGTATAATTAAAATATAAATTGGTAATGCCAATAAATAAAACCGGCAATACCAGAAAGAGGGACGAAACAATGGGATATGTGAAATGGTCACATGAGACACTGAATCATTTTTGCGGAGACGTATTCAAGGCGTTTGGTTTTACAGAGGAAGAAAGCAATCAGATCAAGGATGTGCTTCTTACGGCTGACCTTTATGGAATAGAAAGTCATGGCATGCAGAGAATGGTGCGTTATCATAAGGGAATCGAAAAGGGAACGATCCATCCGCAGGCAAAGCCTGAAATTGTATTTGAAACACCGATATCTGCAGTGATTGATGGTCATAATGGAATGGGACAGCTTATTTCCGTTTATGCAATGAAAAAAGCAATCGAAAAAGCCAAAAAGACCGGAGTTGGAATTGTAACTGTCCGTGAGTCTAATCATTTCGGTATCGCCGGATATTATGCAAAGATGGCGTGCGATGAGGGACTTCTGGGAATGGCCTGTACAAATTCAGAGGCTATTATGGTTCCTACGTTTGGCAAAAAAGCCATGCTTGGATCAAACCCAATCGCAGTAGCTATGCCGGCAGACCCGTATCCGTTTTTCTTTGACTGTTCTACCACGGTAGTTACAAGAGGAAAACTCGAAATGTACAATAAAATGGAGAAACCACTTCCGGATGGATGGGCCCTGGACAAAGATGGTCATGCAAGTACAGATGCACCGGATGTCCTTTCCAATATTGTTGCAAAGAAGGGCGGTGGAATCATGCCCCTTGGTGGAAATGAAGAGGTTACAGGAAGCCACAAGGGATATGGATATGGTATGCTGTGTGAACTATTCAGTTCCATTCTTTCTATGGGTGTTACTTCGGATCATTGCTGCACATTCCCGGATAAAACAGGAATCTGTCATGGATTTATGGCAATCGATCCGGCTGCATTTGGTGATCCTCAAGCAATCCGCAGACACTTTTCAGAATACCTGGAAGCTTTGAGAGAAAGTCCGAAGGCAGAAGGCAAAGATCGTATTTATACACATGGTGAAAAAGAAGTTTTGGCAGAAAAAGATAGAAGAGAGCATGGATTACCTGTAAACGATAATACGATGGTCGAACTTGCTAATCTGTGTGGATATCTCGGACTTGACTTTAATAAATATTTTGATGGATATGAGCTTCCAAAAGAAAGCAAATTCTTTACCGGTAATTATTAATAGATTAGAAGATTGCTGTGAACGGAGTGAACAGCAACAATAGAAGAGTCGAATGATACGGTTTCGCAAAACTTAAGATACCAGGGAGGACAATAGAAATGGATTATGCAAAAGAATCTTTAAGACTGCATGGAGAATGGAAAGGTAAGATTGAAGTTGTAACAAGAGTAGCTGTAGAAAATAAGGATGATCTGTCACTTGCCTATACACCAGGTGTTGCACAGCCTTGTCTCGAAATCCAGAAGGATGTGGATAAATCTTATGATCTTACCAGAAGATGGAACATGTGTCTGGTAGTAACTGACGGTTCAGCTGTTCTTGGACTTGGAAATATCGGACCAGAGGCCGGAATGCCGGTAATGGAAGGAAAATGTGTACTTTTCAAGGCATTTGGCGATGTAGATGCATTCCCTCTTTGTATCAAGAGCAATGATGTAGATGAGATCGTTAATACAATTTATCTAATCTCCGGTTCTTTTGGCGGAGTAAATCTGGAAGATATTTCAGCACCGAGATGTTTTGAAATTGAGAAGAAATTAAAAGAAAAATGTGATATCCCGATTTTCCACGACGATCAGCATGGTACAGCGATTATCACTCTTGCCGGTCTGACCAACGCACTGAAGGTTGTAGGAAAGAAAAAAGAAGATGTTCGTATCGTTATGAATGGAGCAGGAGCTGCTGCAATTTCTATTGCACGTCTCCTTCTGACAGCAGGATTCAAAGATATCACTCTCTGCGACAGAAAGGGTGCAATCTACGAGGGACGCCCGGAAGGCATGAATCCGATCAAAGAAGAAATGGCTAAAGTTACTAACCTGGCTAAAAAATCCGGTTCTCTTGCAGAGATGCTGGTTGGCGCTGATGTATTTATCGGTGTTTCAGCACCGGGTGCTGTTACAACAGAGATGGTTAAGACCATGAACAAAGATGCAGTTGTTTTTGCATGTGCGAACCCGACTCCGGAGATTTTCCCGGATGATGCAAAGGCAGGCGGAGCAAAAGTTGTTTCCACAGGAAGAAGTGATTTCCCGAACCAGATCAACAACGTACTTGCTTTCCCGGGAATCTTCCGTGGTGCATTTGATGTGAGAGCAAAAGAAATCAATGACGAAATGAAATTGGCAGCGTCTGAAGCACTTGCAAATCTGATCACAGATGAGGAACTTTCTCCGGAGTATATTATTCCGAAGGCATTTGATAAGCGAGTAGGACCAGCGGTAGCCAAAGCGGTTGCTGAGGCAGCAAAGAGAACCGGTGTAGCTCGTATTTAAACGAGATACGCAGGGGTAACACCGGAAAGTCATGAGACTGCACTGAAGGTCATGAAAGCGTGCCAGATAGAGGTTGTCGAATGAACGGATTACAAAAAGATATAGAATAAAGTAAAGCAGAAGGGGCTGTCGGTTAATATCACATTTCGGCATCCTCAGTAGCAATTGAAAGGATCCCTGCAAGGACAAGGCTTGTTAGCCTTCCACCTTGCGTAGGATCCTTTTTTCTATGAAAGATGAAATTTATTTTTGGCCGCAAAAATCCCTTGTCTGGATTTTTACAGCCACACTTTTGATCAAGCTGTTTTTTTCGGTGTTTTTCCCTCAAACTTCTTTAATTTTTCATTGAGAAAACGGCAGTATTTATTTATATTCCTTCCGATTGCATACAACATGAATTCTTTGTACACTTTATCTGCGGAACGGTAATTAAAACGGCGGAAATTTTCGTTTTCTTTGATATCACCGAAATGTCCTTCTGTCTGGATCGAACGTGTCTGCCATTTCAGAATTCCACGCTCACTTTGGATGTTTGCATGGGATTTTTCACGCAATTCCTCCCAATGCTCATTGATCTTCATTATCTTGTTTTTCTCAGTATCCTTTTCGGCATTATATTTATACAGACAGCGGGCTTTATGTTCGCATCCACTGCAGTAGGCGCAGCCGTATACCTCAAAGGTCTGGGTATAACCATTCTGCTCTTTAGTTTCCGTTCTTATGTGACGCAGTTCACGTCCATCATGGCAGATATAGAACTGCTCATCTTCAAATACTTCGACTTTCATGTTGTAATATTTGCTGATATCTTCGGCATATGCACGTGTTTTGCGTTTTTCATGATCCTGCAGTTTTATATAGCTTTCTATCCCTTTTTCTTTTAAATAAAGCAGATTCTTTTCACTACAGTATCCGCTGTCAGCAGTCACCTCTTCCAGGACGCTGCCAAAAGCCTTCTGGTGTTTTTCCAGGACCGGGATCAGAGTATTATAATCTGTCCGGTCATTACTCACATAGCCGTGAACGATAAAATAGTTTTCCACCGCGATCTGTACATGTACATTGTACGCCGGCTTTAACTGCCCGTTCAGCATATGATCCTCTTTCATCCGCATAAAAGTAGCTTCCAGGTCTGTCTTGGAATAGCTGCTCCGGTCTTTTCCCATGACCTCGAAGCATTTCTTATATCCCATCAAACGCTGACCGAGATTTTCCAGTTCTTCATACAGCTGCTGGAGTTCAGGTTTCCTTTTTCCTTTTCCATAAACGAACTCAATCCCTTCTCCGGAGGCAATCGTATTAAGGTTCTTTTGCAGTTTCAGAATTTCAAGTGGAGAACAGTTATCAATCTCAATGACTGTATTATTTGCAAGTTTCTTATGCTTTGACAGCTTCCGTTTCCGATTCTTTTCTATTACAGTGCGGACTTTATCCATTCCCTCGATCACAAACATCTGTGCATTCCCGATATCATACTTTTGCCCATAACCATTCTCCTGCAAAAATGTATTGTACCTGGTAAAGGTCAGATCGATAGAATCCAGCAGGCCAGCCAGATGGTAATTAACCGTACCACGCCAGACAAATGTATAACGGTTTGCATTGGCTTCGATCTTAGTCACATCGATAAAAAGTTCTTTCAGTGTAACAAGGCCTTCTTTTTGCAGCCGGCGCAAAAACTGGTAATTAAGATCATCCAGTATTTCAGAAGTCAGCTTTTTTCCTTTAAACTCATAAAAAGCATTCGTGCCAGCTTTATGGTGAACTGCTTACAGGCAATACCTTTGGCGAAAATAAACACTTCACAAAAGCATACATTCCTCTTATCTGCGATAATCCCTGTACTACTTCTGAATGCGGACGTATGGTTTATGTTTATCCCGAAAAAGATCTTCGTGCTTATCCAGGCACCATTCGTGGCATCCCAGTTTTGAACTGGCAGTGGAAGATGGGATTATCCGCAAGAATCCGGTAACAGGAACACTTGGAGATTATGGGGCTCCGGCAAAGGAGAAAGAAGCACTGACGCTGGAACAGCAGGAAAAGAAAAATCCCTGTGAAGTAGTGGCATACGCCATGCACAGGGCGTCTTTTTTCACCATTTTGCATGGCTCGTAGCGTTTACAAATTCTTCACAAATAATTAGCACTCGACTATTGACAGTGATAACAATAGGTGTTATAACACAACTAGAACAAATAAATAAGCAATATCCTGAGAGGAGAGATGATTTATGTTGATGCCAAGTATTTTCGGAGAAAATTTAATTGATGAGTTTTTTGATGATTTTGCACGTCCGTCGAGACACGTTGTACGGTATCAGATGCCGGAGACGCATGTAATGAGAACCGATGTGAAGGAGACAGACACCAGCTATGAGCTGGACATTGATCTGCCGGGTTACCGCAAGGAGGATGTAAAGGCGGAACTGAAAGACGGGTATATGACCATTACCGCGGCAAACAAGAAATCCGAGGATAAGAAGGATGACAATGGAAAATATATCCGTCGGGAGCGCTACTATGGAAGCTGCAGCAGAAGCTTCTATGTAGGTGAGAATATCACACAGGAAGACATCAGGGCAAAATTTGAAGATGGTACTCTGAAAATTTCTGTTCCGAAGAAAGACGCAAAACCCGCCGTGGAAGAGAAAAAATATATTACCATTGACGGCTGAGTGTGTTCCTGCGGAAAGGAGCAGTTGTTATGGTGAAAAAAGACTATTACGACGTGCTTGGTATCCACAAGCAGGCAGATGAGAAGGAAATCAAGCGGGCTTACCGGAAGCTTGCAAAAAAATACCATCCGGATATCAATTCCGGGGATCCGCAGGCTGAGCAGAAGTTCAAAGAGATTACCGAAGCATACAACGTCCTGAGTGATAAGGAAAAGCGGAAGCTGTACGATCAGTACGGCTTCGCCGCTTTTGACGGGAGTATGGGTCAGGGAGCTGAGAGCGGCAGCCGGGACGGCAGCGGAGCTTACAGTCACTTCGGGCAGGATGGCGGCGGAAGCTACCGTACGTACCATTTCGAGGGAGACAGCGCGGAGGATATCTTCAAAGAATTCTTTGGAGACAGCTTTGGCAGTGGATACGGTTCGTCAGGCAGTACAGGCTTTGGAGGCGGCTTTAGCGGCAGGTATGGCTCCTCAGGCGACTCCGGTTTCGGAAGTGGTTACAGAAGCGGTTTTGGCGACAGATACGGTGCAGCAGGGAGTGCCGGATTTGAAAGTGGCTTTGGAGGCAGGCGCGGTCCGGGCAGAGGTGCGGATGCGCAGGCGGACATTCAGGTTACTTTTGAAGAAGCCGTGCTGGGCTGTGATAAGAAGATCCGTCTTCAGGGAAGCGGTGCTGCAGATGCTGTCCAGACACTGCAGGTGCACATACCGGCAGGCATTGAGGATGGCATGAGCGTGCGGCTGAAGGGAAAAGGAAGCGCCGGATTGTCCGGTGGGGCACCGGGTGATCTTTTCCTGAAGGTTCATGTAATGGATAAGCCCGGATATGAGCGAAAGGGTCTGGACATCTATGCGACGGTTCAGATTCCGTTTACGACAGCTGTCCTTGGCGGCGAGGTTGAGGTAATGACTCTGTACGGCAGAATTATGTGCAGGATTCCGGCGGGGACACAGTCCGGAAGCAAAATCAGGCTCCGCAACAAGGGAGCAGTGTCCATGAAAGATCCGTCAGTGTATGGAGACGAATACCTTGTAATCCAGATTCAGGTGCCTGTTGACCTGAGTCCGGCTGAGAAACAGAAGCTGATGGAATATGATAAAATATCAAGACAGGAAAACAGGAAAAAGAAAGGAAGTGCCGCATAAGATCCGGTGACCGGCAGAATTTCGAAAATGTGTCTTGTTTAAATAGAGAGGCAAAGCTATAATAATGCTAGACATTGTTATAGCTTTTTTTGCGTGGCAGGAAATTCGGGGCTGTCATGCGGAAAGCATTTTTAGAAGATAAAGAAATGGGGAAGGATTATGCACAGCAGAACACGGAAATTTCTGACGGTACTGACAGCTGCGGCAGTTGCACTGTCACTTGGCGGCTGCTCCAGGAAAGTGCTGAATTACCAGCTTGCCGAATGCATCGGTACACTGGATAAATATGAGAACAATGAACCGGTGGAGACGCCGAAGATGAAAGCAGAGCGGGAGCAGCGTGAATCCGAGGAGGCTCTGGAATCTGCCAGAACAAAGACTCTGGAGGATGCGGCTGCGCTGGCACTGGAGTACCGCTATGAGGAGGCCATCAGTCTTCTGCAGAATTCGGAGGAGCTCAAAGAGGATGGACGGGCCACAGAGGCAGCTGCAGAATATCAGAGTGCCCTGGACAGCATGTATGAGTATGATGGCGATATCGGCCATCTGAGCTTTACGAATCTCGTGGTGGATACAGAGCGCGCTTTTGACGGTGATGAGTATTCTCCGGTATATCGTCAGAACATGATTACGCTGGCAGAATTTGAGGCGATTCTGAATGAACTGTACAAGAGCGGCTATATTCTGATTGATATTCACAGCCTCGCCGAGGAAGAGGAGGGCGGTTCCGATATTCTGATGACGGCAAAGAATCCGGTGATTCCACAGGGAAGGAAGCCGCTGATCATTTCTGTTGATGACCTGAATTACAGTTCGGTCCGCAACGGGGACGGTGTGGCTACGAAGCTGACGCTGGATTCCGACGGCGAGGTCGCAGCCGTTTATACAGATGCGGAAGGCCATGATCTGCTGGGAGCGTACGATGTGGTACCTGCTCTGGAGCAGTTTATTGAGGAGCATCCTGACTTCTCATTCCGCGGCGCACGTGGAATTATCTCTCTGTCAGGTGCGGGTGGAGCGTTAGGATACCAGGTGGGCGACGGAGAGACAGAGGGCTTTGAGAACAATGAGCAGATGGTCTCTGACATCGCCCGGAAGCTTACGGAGGATGGCTGGACGTTCGCATCTGCCGGTTACAGCTATCAGGAAATGGGAAATATGAATTATGATACTCTGAAGGAGGATATCACGAAATGGCAGGCCTCTGTCGGGCGGCTGATCGGATCCTGCGATACACTGATCTACCCCTACGGATCCGAGGTGAATTATGAGACGGAGAAAGCCGTATTTCTGACGGGACAGGGCTTCCGCTACCTGATCGGACTGTGGGCCGGCGGAGACCATCTGGAGGTGAACGATACGTATCTTCGCCAGACGAGACGCGTGGTGACGGGCTACGTTTTTGAAAATTATCCGAACAATTTTGATACGTACTTCCTGACCTCTGTTGTAAAGGATTCTGCGAGAAGCTGAGCAGATTCAAATATCTACTTTACAGAATGCGCAATATAGGTTATACTGCAAAGGCAACATGAAACTACATGTTGACACAGAGATGAAAAATAAAACAAGATATAGTTGCTCAGGACAGAGAATCTGCCTGATGAGGGAAAGACTGTCACACACGGGAACAGCACAGACAGAAAGGAGCCACCATACATGTATGTAATCAAAAAGGACGGAACACATGAAGAATTCAACGTGCAGAAGATTATCGTTGCGGTAAACAAATCTGCGGCACGTATTCTGTATAAATTCACTGATGAGGAGCTGCAGTTTCTCTGCGATTTTGCAAAGGACAAGGCGGAATCTCTGAAAAAAGAGGGCATTACCATCCAGGAAATGCACAATATCGTGGAAGGTGCTCTCGAGGCGGTCAATCCGGCTGTGGCAAAGAGCTACCGGGATTATCGCAATTACAAGCTGGATTTCATTCATATGATGGATGATGTCTACACGAAGAGCCAGTCCATCCGTTACATCGGAGACAAGAGCAATGCCAACACGGACAGCGCTCTCGTTGCCACGAAGCGCAGTCTGATTTTCAATGAGCTGAACAAGGAGCTGTACCGGAAATTTTTCATGACCCGTGATGAGCTTCAGGCGTGCAAGGACGGATATATTTATATTCATGACCAGTCTGCACGTCTCGACACGATGAACTGTTGTCTGTTCAACGTGGGAGCAGTGCTGCAGGGCGGCTTCGAGATGGGAAATGTCTGGTACAATGAGCCCAAGACGCTGGATACGGCCTTTGACGTCATGGGTGATATTATTCTGAGCACGGCAGCTCAGCAGTACGGCGGTTTCACCGTTCCGGAGGTGGATAAGATTCTGGCTCCGTATGCGGAAAAGAGCTACCGGAAGTATAAAGAAGAATTTGCAAAATACGCAGACCCGTCCTGGGAAGGCGTGGCAGAGCGTGCCGAAGAATATGCACGCTGCAAGGTCCGCAGAGACTGTGACCAGGGCTGGCAGGGAATCGAGTACAAGCTGAACACGGTGGGTTCCTCCCGCGGGGATTATCCGTTTGTGACTGTGACGCTGGGACTGGGCCGGACAGAGTTTGAAAAAATGATTTCCGTATCTCTTCTTAACGTGCACAGAGAGGGCCAGGGCAAGCCGGGCAATAAAAAGCCGGTGCTTTTCCCGAAAATTGTATTTCTTTATGACGAGAATCTGCACGGACCGGGCGGAGAGTGCGAGGATGTATTTGAGGCAGGCATCCAGTGTTCTGCAAAGACCATGTATCCGGACTGGCTGTCCATGACAGGAGAAGGATATATTTCCAGCATGTATAAAAAATACGGAAAGGTAATCAGCCCCATGGGCTGCCGTGCATTCCTGAGCCCGTGGTATGAAAGGGGAGGCATGCAGCCGGCGGATGACAAGGATGAGCCTGTATTTGTGGGCCGGTTCAATGTCGGGGCAGTCAGCCTGCACCTGCCGATGATTCTGGCAAAATCACGGGCTGAGAGCCGCGATTTTTATGAAGTGCTGGATGATTATCTGGAGATGATCCGCAGACTGCACATCCGTACTTATGAGTATCTCGGAGAGATGCGCGCTTCCACGAACCCTCTCGGCTACTGCGAAGGAGGCTTCTATGGCGGACACCTGCAGCCCCACGAAAAGATCAAGAGTATTCTGAAGCCCATGACGGCTTCCTTCGGCATCACGGCGCTGAATGAGCTGCAGGAGCTTTACAACGGGAAATCTATTGCGCAGGATGGGCAGTTTGCTCTCGAAGTGCTGCAGCATATCAATGACAAGGTGAATGAATTCAAGAAAGAGGATGGCTGGCTGTATGCTATCTACGGTACTCCGGCAGAGAGTCTCTGCGGTCTGCAGGTTGAGCAGTTCAGGAAAAAGTACGGTATTGTGGCAAATGTATCAGACCGTCCGTATGTGAGCAACAGCTTCCACTGCCATGTGACAGAGGATATCACGCCGATCGAGAAGCAGGATCTGGAGGGACGGTTCTGGGAGCTGTGCAACGGCGGCAAGATCCAGTATGTCCGCTATCCGATTGATTACAATATTGAGGCAATCAAGAGTCTGATCCGCCGCGCCATGTCTTTGGGCTATTATGAGGGTGTCAATCTTTCTCTTGCATACTGTGATGACTGCGGTCATCAGGAGCTGGAGATGGATGTCTGCCCGAAGTGCGGTTCCAGGAATCTGACAAAGATTGACCGTATGAACGGCTATCTGTCCTACAGCCGTGTCCACGGCGATACGAGGCTGAATGCGGCAAAGATGGCGGAGATCGCGGAGCGTAAATCCATGTAGCAGTGAATCAGTGTAACAGTATAAGAGGCGGGCAAAAGGCGCAGACCTTTGCCCGCCTTTTCATATGGGATATCCGAAAAATAAAGAAATTCTCACCAACATTAAAAAAGTATAAATCCCGCAAAATCCGTTGACCCGCTTATTTTCAGGTGTTACACTGGTTTCGTTTGTTAAGAGAGGACAGGATATGCATCGTTTGATATATGGAGGTAACGGATATGGGCAAAGTATTGGGGATCGATCTCGGAACGACCAACAGCTGTGTTTCTGTTGTGGAGAATAATGAGCCGGTGATCGTTGTGAACGGAAACGGAAAGAGGACGACACCGAGTATTGTGGCATTTGCCAGGAACGGGGAGCGTCTCGTCGGTGAGGCTGCGCGGCGTCAGGCAGTGACAAATCCGGAGCGTACAATCAGTTCTGTGAAACGCCATATGGGAACAGAGTGGAGTACACGCATCGACGGAAAAGAGTATAAGGCTCAGACGATCAGTGCCATGATTCTGATGCAGCTCAGGAAGGATGCGGAGGATTTTCTGGGAGAGACAGTGTCAGATGCGGTGATCACGGTTCCGGCGTACTTTAATGACGCACAGCGACAGGCGACGAAGGATGCCGGGAGAATTGCCGGTCTCAATGTCATGCGTATTATCAATGAGCCCACCAGTGCGGCACTTTCCTACGGTCTGGATCACGGAGAGGCACAGAAGGTCATGGTATATGACCTGGGCGGCGGTACCTTTGACGTCTCTGTTATTGAGATCGGGGACGGTGTGATCGAGGTGCTTGCGACGGCGGGAGACAATCATCTGGGCGGTGATGATTTTGATGCCCGGATTGCTGACTGGATTGTGAAGAACTTTAAGGCAGAGCAGCACGTGGATCTGAGCAGGGATTTTGCTGCGATGCAGCGTGTCCGTGAGGCGGCGGAGCAGGCAAAGAAGGAGCTTTCCACGGCGGAGAGCACACAGATCGTGCTGCCGTATCTGACGCAGGTTAAGGGAGAACCGCTGCACCTCGACATGACTCTGACGAGAAGCCGGTTCCAGGAGCTGGTCAGTGATCTGATTGAGAGGACGGCAGGACCGGTACAGAATGCGCTTTCCGATGCGGGAATTTCCCCGTCAGCTCTGGGCAGAGTACTGCTGGTGGGAGGATCCACGCGTATTCCTGCCGTGCAGGCGAAGGTACGGCAGCTTACGGGCAAGGAGCCTTCTAGGAATATTAATCCGGACGAATGCGTGGCACAGGGTGCGGCGATCCTCGGAAGTACGCTTCAGGGCAACGGGCTGATTGCGGCAGGGACGGGCCAGGATCTGCTGCTGCTGGATGTGACCCCCATGAGTCTGTCCATTGAGACGGTGGGAGGCGTTGCGACCAGACTTATTGAGCGGAATACAACGCTTCCGACCAGATTTTCCAAGGTATTTTCCACGGCGATGCCGTATCAGACCACTGTGGAAATCCACGTTCTGCAGGGCGAACGTCCTATGGCACGTGATAATAAGCGGATCGGCAAGTTCCGACTGAACGGAATCAGGAGGGCACCGGCAGGAGTTCCGCAGATTGAAGTGACCTTTGATATTGATGCCAACGGAATCCTGAAAGTGTCGGCAAAGGATCTGGGCACCGGCAGGGAGCAGTCCATAACGATCACTGCAGACGACAGAATGTCCGAATCAGAGATTGAACAGGCGATCCGGGATGCGCAGCAGTATGCCGGACTGGATGCCATGAGACGGGAGGCTCTTGAACTGACAGGGGAAGCACAGAGCCTGCTTTCCAGGACGCAGCAGGCCATGAAGGACGCCGGGAAGAGTCTGGACAAAGCAAAGAAAAAACAGCTGAAGAGCGACTGCGCACTGCTTCAGAAGTATCTTGCCAGATTCCGTGTGGATAAGATGACGGAGGAGGGCATGGAAAAGATACGGCAGGCAAAGGCGCAGCTTGAATCTTCCAGTGCCGATCTGCTTCAGCACTGATTGATCTGTTTCCGGCGAACCATACTCCCTCCGAACAAGTTAACAAAAACTTAAAAAATTTAAAAATTCTGTGACAACTCTTGCAATCTTCGAAATTGCGTGATATGATGCATGCAGGATTATTTTTGGGAGATATTAATAAAAAATGGAGGGATTTTATCATGAAGAATCACAGCAGAAGAATTTTGCTTGCAGTGTTATTATCATGTTCCGTAGCGATGATCGCCACAGGATGTGACAAATTAAAAAAGGAGCCTGAGACGGAAAAGGTGACAGAGCCGCCCACAGAGACAGAACCGCCCACAGAGAAGGTGACGGAGCCGCCCACAGAGACAGAGACGGAGACAGAGCCGCCTACAGAGACAGAGACGGAGACAGAGCCGCAGACCCAGCCGAAGGATCTGACGATCGACGAGGAGCTGGCGCTTGAGACAGAGTATGATCAGCTTCGTGAGCTGTATGCGATGGATGATATCAATGTCCGCACGAAGCCCGGCACGGACGGTGAGATTTTTGACAGTTTTGACCAGGGTGAGCGTGTGACAGTAGTAGGTGAGACGGCCAACTGGTATAAGGTGGATGTGGAAGGCTATGAGGACAACGGATATGTGTCCAAGCAGTTTATGTCTGAGGAAGAGGTAGCTCCGAAGACAGAGGAGGAGCGCGCACAGCTGGCAAATGAGACGGCAGGCAGTTCTTCTGTTGACACAGGCAGCTCATCCGTTGATCTGGAGTTCGGCGTGGAGACATACGCAGAGAGCTTCCCGATTCAGGCGACAACAGGGGCAAATCTGCGCAGTACACCGGCACAGGACGGCGAAATTATCGGAACGGTTGCTTCCGGTACGAATGTGACCGCCATCGGTTATACGGACCGCTGGTATAAAGTAAACATGGATGGCACCATCGGCTATGTAAATAAGAATCTTTTTGCGACGGAGTAATCTGCAGCATTTCAGAAATGTACGGGGACAGGCTTGGCCTGTCCCTTTTTGCTGCATTAATACATCCGGATGATTGATCAGTCAGACTGCAGATGAGAGATGTTTACTGCAAATCGGAAGTTTTCCTTAAGCTTTTTTCCACTTCATTGACAAATTCAGGAAGCCATTATATAAAGAGAGTGTACTAACATAAATAGTACACTTAGTAAGGAGGGGCTATGATCGGGATTGATTTACAGAATCGAAAACCAATTTATGAACAGGTGGTCGAACGGTTCCAGACACTGATTGTGAATGGAATACTGGAACCCGACAGCCAGATGCCCTCAGTCCGTTCACTGGCCATGGAGCTTTCTATTAACCCAAACACGATACAGAAGGCATACAGTATGCTGGAGCAGGAAGGCTATATTTATCCTGTGAAGGGGCGCGGCAATTTTGTGTCGGGCAATGAGGGACTGAAGGTGAAAAAGCAGGAAAGCGTTTTCCGTTCTTTGAAGGAGCTGGTGGAGAAGGGGAAGGAACTGGACATTTCCTGCGAGATGTTTCTCGAAAAAACGAAACAGTTTTACAGAGAGGGAGGAGATGTGAGCTATGATTCAAATAGACAATGTCACAAAAATATTTGATGATATTCGTGCTCTTGACCGTGTCACAGCGCAGATCAGTGAAAACAGCATTTTCGGACTGGTCGGCACAAACGGAGCCGGGAAAAGTACGCTGCTGCGTGTGGTGGCAGGTGTACTGAAGCCGGAGGATGGCAATGTGCTGATCGACAGCATGCCTGTATGGGAGAATCCACAGGCGAAGGAAAAAATCTGCTTTATTCCGGATACGGCATGTTTTTTTCAGAATGCCACAGCTAATGTGATGCGTGATTATTATAAGATGATCTACCAGGGGTTTGATACGTCACGATTTGATGATCTGATTGAAAAATTCAGCCTCGATCCGAAACGCAAGCTTTCCACATTTTCAAAGGGAATGAAGAAGCAGGTTTCTGTGCTCCTTGGAATCTGCGCCAATACAGAGTATCTGCTGTGTGATGAGACCTTTGACGGACTGGATCCGGTGATGCGCCAGACCGTAAAGAGTCTGTTTGCAGCAGAGATTATGAACCGCAAATTCACGCCGGTGATCGCGTCCCACAGTCTGCGCGAGATCGAGGACATCTGCGACCACGTGGGCCTTCTGCACAAAGGAGGAATCCTGTTTGCGAGAGATCTCGATGAGATGAAGCTGGGTATCCACAAGATACAGTGTGTGATTCCGGAGCCGCAGCAGGAGGAAGAGCTGCTCTCCGAGCTGGAGGTGCTGCAGCATGACAAGAGAGGTTCGCTGCTGACCATTGTAGTACGCGGCAATTATGACGAGGTACAGTATAAGATCCAGGAGAAGCAGCCGCTGTTTTCGGAGATTTTACCGCTGACTCTCGAAGAAATTTTTATCAGTGAAACGGAGGTGGCAGGATATGACATCAAAAATCTCGTTTTCTAAGCTGACTTTTGATGAGGTGCGCAGACTGAGCTGGCTTGCGGCACTGCAGTTCCTTGTATTCGGAATGTTGATTCCGCTGCGGATTCTGATTGTCCTGGCCGCGAATGCATCTGATGCGCGAAAGTACGGAGATACTGTGGACTATCTGACAACTTTCTGCAACAATGTGGGATTCGGGCATCAGGAAAATACATTTTTTATTCTCGGTGCAGGCATTTTCTGTGCGCTGTGTGTATTTGGCTATCTGCATTCATCTGCGAAGCTTGATTTTCTGCACAGTCTGCCTCTGAGGCGGGAAAGGCTGTTTTCAGTGAAATATGTTGCAGGAGTACTGACATTTGTGATTGCCTATGGATTCAGCCAGCTTCTGGCTATTCTGATCGGAATATTCTATGGAGCTGTAAATCCCGGCGCTGCAGCAGAGGTGGTATTCGCTTCCGCTCAGGGACTTCTGTATTTTCTGTGCAGTTATTCTGCTACGCTGGTTGCCATGACGCTGACCGGCAGGATGATTACATCCGTTTTTGCAGTCTGTGTTTTTGGCCTGTATCTGCCGATGATGATCCTGATTCTGCTGGGCTTCCAGAATCTGTTTTTCCCGGTACTTCCGACGCTCCTGTTGTTTGGAAGAAGCGTGAGTGAGACAGAGCTTCTCCGGGTGTCTTCTCCGTGGGCCTACTGTCTGTATCAGTCCGGATACGAAAACACAGCAAAACTGGGCCTTACGGGACCTGTACCCGATATGGCTGATCTGTGTCAGCTCATTGCCATTGCGGCGCTTCTGACGCTTATTTCCATGGCGCTGTACTGCAAACGAAGGACAGAGTCTGCAGGGAATGCTCTTGCTTTTGGCAGGCTGGAGAGTGTGATTAAGCTGATGCTGATGATTCCCGTTGCCGTGATTGCCTCCATGGTAGCGTATGAGCTGTTTGATAATCTGGCTCTGGAACTCGTATTTATCGTGCTGTTCGGTACTCTGGCCTGCATGATTATGGAATTTATTTACCGCTGGGATATCCGGCAGGCCCTGGCGCGGAAATCGCATATTCTGATTACTGTCATTGTCTCTGCCGTTATATTTCTGGGAGGACGATTTGACGTGACAGGCATCAATTCATATCTTCCGGCAAAGGAGGATGTGCAGTCCATGTCAGTCCGCGACAGCTATTTCAGCTTCCGGTATGAGATAGACGGAGTGTCATATGACAGTTCAACGGATAAGGCGGTGCTTGATTATCTTGAGACTGACAACGTCGATGCCATTTACAGGCTGGCAGAGAGCGGTGTTGAAAATGTTCCGGATGGGTGGAAGGAAAATGTCAGTTACGTCGGGATAAAATTCCATATGAAAAACGGAAAAGAGATATACCGGTGTTATTGGGTGGATGACGAACTGCTGCTTGATACAATGGAAGTGCTGTTTGAAGAGGAATCGTACCGTGAACGCTTTTTCCCGATTCTCGGCTGGACGGAGGAAGATGCCGATCAGGTGGTCGGAAGTCCCTGGCTGCCGGAGGAGAGTATTCAGAGACTGAAGAAAGGAAATGAGGGCACAGATGATTCCACAGAGAACCGGACAGAATTTTCAGAAAAAGAGGAGAAAACACCGGGAGATGACGGTAAGGCTCAGGAGTACAATCCGGATGACGGGACAGAGTACACACCGGAGGATATGGAATACGTGCCGGAAGACGATGAATACGCAGTGGGATACGGAGACTGGGAAGTAACCGAAGCGACAGAATCTCTTCCGGATCTTTCGGGAGCCTGGCTTTGGAAAGTGGTATCTGCATACCAGAAAGATCTGAGAACCGTATCATACCGTGATTACCGGAGTGCACCAGGATGCATTACTTTAACCGAAATGGGTTCCTACAGGTATCTGGGAGGATACCCGACAGGGGAGAATTTCCCGGAGACAATGAAGGTATTTGCGGAGATACTGAAAGAGATGCAGGATGGACACATGGTGGGATGATGGTATTACAGCAGTTCTGAACTGCTGCGGGCAATAAGAAGGAACTGACGGACCCTGTCACGGTAAAACGTGGCAGGGTCTTTTCGGCATGCATGGAAATGCAGTGATAAGGGCGACTGTAAAAGTGAAAAAAGGTTTGCGCCGGCGGCACAGATTGAGTATACTGAACAGAAGAATGGCTGTCCGCGTGTCCGCAGGGGTGGATGGGAAGAAAGCAGCCATCGGAAGGAAAGAGGCGAAACACATGTTTGGAGAATGCCACATGCACATGTTTATGAACGGGGAAAATTACCGCAGGGCGGTGGAGCTTCACCGAAACGGTGTGCAGGAGGATGATATACGGAAGAAACTGCAGCAGTACCGGGATATGGGGATTACATTTCTGCGCGACGGCGGAGATGCCCTCGGTGTTTCTGCGTTTGCGGCCGCGCTGGCGCCGGAGTACGGGATTACATACAGGACACCGCTGTTTGCAATTCACCGCAATGGACACTACGGTGGGATTGTGGGGTTCGGTTTTGACACGTGGGAGGAATATCATGCACTGGTAAAGCGTGTAAAGGCAGAGGGCGGCGATTTCATCAAGGTGATGTTTTCAGGGATCATGGATTTCGGCACTGACGGCAGTGTCAGCGAGGAACCTCTCCCGCCGGAGGACATCCGCAGAATGATAGGAATTGCCCATGATGAGGGAATGGCGGTCATGGCCCATGTGAACGGTGCGCGTACGGTGCAGGCGGCGGTGGAGGCCGGGCTGGACTCCGTGGAGCATGGAAATTTTGTGGATGAGGAATGTCTCCATGCGATGGCAGAAAGTCATGCGGTATGGATCCCGACTTTTGTGACGATCACGAACCTGATCGGGAGCGGACGGTTTGACGATAAAGTGATTCGCAGTCTGAAAAAGCGCCAGGGAAGTATGATTCGGGAAGGATTCCGGCTCGGAGTGAAAATTGGTCTGGGAAGCGATGCGGGAGCGTACCGCGTGATGCACGGGCAGGGTGTTTACGATGAGTACAGAGAATTCTGCAGCCTTCTTGGAATTTCTGACCATGTACCGGATCTTCCCGTCATGGAAAAAGGGGAGCTGGACCATCGGCTGGCAGAGGCGGAGACGCTGATTCAAAGAAAATTTTCGTATCGGGGCTGAGAGAAATCCGGACAGTTTCCGGACCGTGATATATTTGTACCGGACGGAGGAAATTTCTGACATCTTCTCAGCCGCATGAGGCGATGAATAGAATATCCGGACAGCAAAAAAGGAGAATGCTATGGAGTGGAGGACATTGCTGTGTGCACAGCGCACACGTCAGACCGTATCGCGCGCTTCCGGGAACAGGGATCTGCGCAGCGAATTTGAAAAGGATTATCACAGGATTATCGGAAGTGCGTCGTTTCGGCGTCTTCAGGATAAAACGCAGGTGTTTCCGCTGGACAAGAGCGACTTTATCCGGACGCGGCTGACGCATTCTCTGGAGGTTTCTTCACTTGCCAAGTCACTGGGACAGAATATTACTCAGGATATCCTGCAAAATGGCAGAGATCCGGAGTTTACGTGGCAGATGAAGGATGATGTCTGCAATATTCTGATGTGCGCAGGGCTGATCCATGACATCGGCAATCCGCCCTTTGGTCATTTCGGGGAGTCGGCGATCCGTGAGTGGTTTGTCTGGAATCTGCCGAAGCTGAATTACAGGGGGAAACCGGTGACGAAACTGCTCTCTTCCCAGATGCTTGCCGATTTTTACAATTTTGAGGGTAATGCTCAGGCGCTTCGGCTTCTGACAAAGCTGCATTTTCTGGTGGATGAGAACGGTATGAACCTGACGTACGGGCTGCTGAATACCATTGTCAAATATCCGGTGCCATCGACACAGATCAACAGTCACAGCCGGGACATCCGGTATAAGAAAATGGGATATTTTCAGGCGGAGCAGGAGCTGTACGGGCGGATTTCCGAGGCGGCGGGGACGGTGGGTATGCGCCATCCTCTGACATTTATTCTGGAGGCGGCTGATGATATCGCATACCGGACGGCAGATATCGAGGATGCCTTCAAGAAAGGATGTATTTCCTACCATGCGCTGCTGCGGGAGCTGGAGCAGTATGAACAGAGAGCGCCCCAGCGGGAGAAAGAGTACTTCAATCCGGCGCAGATTCTGCGTGACAAATATGCTGCGGCGGAGAAGCGCCACATCAGCGACAAGGAAGAGTTTGCTGTTCAGAATTTCCTTGTCCGCGTCCAGGGATTTCTGATCAACTGCGCCACCTACGGTTTTCTGGGCAATTACGAGGCGATTATGGAGGGCAGCTATCTGTATGATTTATTTGAATTTACATATGCAAAGGGGCTGATGAAGCTCCTGGGAGATGTGGCATACCGTTATGCCTTTGTGTCCAATCCGATTTTCAAGCTGGAGATTGCGGCGGATACGGTGCTGAACTCTTTGCTGGACCGTTTTGTGGCGGCTGCACTGTATTACGATACGGAGGTTCCGCAGCGCGATGTGGAGGAGAAGCTGATTGCTCTGATTTCAGAGAACTATAAAAAAGCATACCATACGTATGCGGCCGGAAAAGGAGAGAACGAAAGACTTTATCTGCGGCTTCTGCTGGTGACGGATTATATCTGCGGGATGACTGACAGCTTCGCGAAAAGCCTGTATCAGGAGCTGAACGGGATTCAGTAGCTTCGCGATGGCATATCCGGGACGTGATCTCCTGTGATTTGGTTAAAAAGAAATTACGAAAATATTAATATTAAGTGTTTACATTATGAATTATCAGTATGTGACTTGCAGAACTTGATGATGCGTGGTATGATACTGGTAATGGTATTGGTTCAATACCTGTTTTTTATGTTTGTGTTCCGGAAGGGGAGAACAGAAGCATGCCCTGTATAAGGATACAGAGGGAGTAATAGAATGGAGGGTGTGACATGTTGAACAGAAGAATGAGGATGACTCTGGTTACTCTGGCGATGTCACTGTGCATAACGAGTTTTACATCCGGCTGTGGTTTCCTGAAAAAAGATGCGGGAAATGAGACGGAGACTCAGTCAGAGACTGTGACAGAGACCGAGACGGAATCGGAGACCGAGACAGAAAAAGAGACGGAGCCTGAGAAGGATATCGCGTATACTTCGAAGGATCGGACGATCCGGATTACACTCCCGGACAGCACATGGAATGTGACGCAGGATGCCGACGAGATGAGAGTATTTTCATCAGGTACGGCAGCAATGATCAGTATCGTGCATGCAGATGATGAGACAGCCATGAAAAATCTTTCTGTGGCGGAGTCGGAGCAACTGCTGAAGGAAAGTCTGACGAGGCAGTATCCGGAGGCCAATTCCTTTGAGGTGATGGAATTTGAAAATCTCAGTTCTGCTACGATTGATACGTATGAGTATGTAGTAAAATATAATTCCACCAGTATGTGGGTATATGCCATTACATACGGGATCATTACGGAGAATGAGGCGTACGTCATTACCGGTACTGTCACCGATGACAATAAAGTCCTGATGGAGGCGGTGCAGAAGTCTGTGGAGAGCTTTACAGTGCTGCGCAACAGTGCTTTCAGTGCAATGCCGGGTACAGTGGTGAACAAGGATCAGTCGGAGAGTCAGAATCAGTCAGAGACGACAGGTACTTCGGCGGACAGCGAGCTTGCGAAGCTTGTGGATTACGGTACATCAGCACAGCTTTACGCAAATGATACTGTCAACATCCGGCTCGAGCCCAGCACGGAATCCAGTGAGAATATCATAGGTTCGCTGAATCCGGGTGACCAGGTTACTGTAGTTGGTGAGACGCCCCAGTGGTTTAAAGTCAATGTTCAGGGAAATATCGGTTATATCAACAAGGCATTTCTCGTGAATAACAAGCCGGCAGCTTCCACAGAGGCACAGCAGCCGGATGAGGACAACGAGCAGCAGTCACAGGTATCTGATTCGACGATGACGAGCGCAGAGATGAACAGCTATATTGATTACGGAACGTCCTACACGTACTATTCCACGACTGATGTGAATCTGCGCGACAAGCCCGGCACGGACAGCTCGATTGTCGGTGGTCTCACAGGCGGACAGGCTGTATCGGTTATCGGTGAGACAGATAACTGGTTTGTTGTTTCCGTGAACGGTGTGACAGGCTACGTTTCCAAATCCTATATCAGTTCGGAAAATACATCGTCAGGCGGCGGAAGCGGCAGCACGGACACAGGCGGAGGAGATAATTCCGCAGGCTCGAACACAGGTATTCTGAGCGGAACGGTCACTGGTGCGACCATGGATACGCTGACGATCCAGGGAGATGACGGAAATACGTACACGATTGATTACTCGGATGCATCACTCAGCACGAGCAACGGAATCAGCGCAGGCGTGTATATTACGGCGACCATTGATTATTCCGGTACGGCGCCAAACGGAAATCTTTATGCGACGAGCGTATCGGGACAGTGATATGACAGCTGACGGATTTTAAAGACTGATTTCTGTCTGAAAAACAACAGTTTGTGTGAATGGAACTGTGCAGGACAGAGCGAATGTGCAGGTACTGAACAGTTACGAATGGAAAATAAATCCGGATACGGAAAGACAGAGAGGATGGAGCAGCACAGTGCGGTTCCATCCTTTTGCGAATAAGCCTGAAATGGAGAAAATGTGATGGGAGAGAGAAAATACGACAGCCTGATTCTGGATGTGGATGGGACACTGTGGGATTCTACAGGAATTGTAGCATCTGCATGGACAGAGGCTATCCGCGATGGCGGCGGACCGGAGATGACTGTGACTGCCGATATGCTGAAGCAGCTCTTTGGCAGGACAATGACTGTGATTGCAGACCTGCTTCTGCCGGAACTTGAGCCGCAGAAGCGCTATGGAATTATGGACATATGCTGTGAGTATGAGCACAGGGCACTGGAGAAGGATCCGTGCCATATCTGTTATGAAGGGGTGGAGGAGACCGTCCGTGCGCTGGCACAGTGTGTCCCCGTGTTTATTGTCAGCAACTGTCAGTCAGGCTACATTGAGCTGTTCCTTGAAAAAACGCATTTAGGTCCGTACGTAACGGATACGGAGTGCTTCGGGAACACCGGCAGGACAAAGGGAGAAAATATACGCCTGCTGATGGAGCGCAACGGACTGAAGAATCCGGCGTATGTCGGAGACACGCAGGGAGACTGTGACGCTGCGGCTAAGGCAGGGATTCCTTTTATATTTGCATCTTACGGTTTTGGAAATTCTGATGATATGGACGAGCGGATTGACAGCTTTTGTGAGCTCCTGGAATTGATTCGGAAAAGAAAATAAAATACTGAACAGATATATCTGAGGGAGGGACTGAGGATGAAACGGATTATATGGATGGTCCTGATGAATCTCTGGTATGTGCCGTATGGTCTTACGAGGCTGATACGTATGGCGGCGCATCCGGAACGATACAGTGAGGAAGAAAGATTTACCCTGATCAAACAGATTGACAACAGGGCAATCAGAGGCGGAAGAGTCGTAATAGACGGACACGGGATGGAAAACCTTCCGGAAAAAGGCGGGTTTATCATGTACCCGAATCATCAGGGAATGTTTGATGTGCTGGCGATTTTCCAGCTGATGACACGTCCGATGTCGGTGGTGCTGAAAAAAGAGCTGGCGGAAATTCCGTTTCTGAAGCAGGTATTTGCGTGTATCGGAGCAATTGCTCTGGATCGTTCTGATCCGAGACAGGGCATGAAAGTTATTTTACAGGTGGCCGAAGAAGTGGAGAAAGGGAAAATTTTTCTGATTTTCCCGGAGGGGACACGCAGCAAAAACGGCAATCACCTTCTCGACTTTAAGGGAGGAAGCTTTAAAAGCGCGACAAAAGCAAAGTGCCCCATTGTCCCGGTTGCATTGCTGGATTCCTACAAGGCATTTGATACAGGTTCCGTCGCCAGACAGACCGTTCAGGTGCATTTTCTGGAGCCGATTCCGTATGAAGAGTATCAGGGGATGAAGACGACGGAGATTGCAGCCATGGTAAAGGCGCGGATTGAAGCTAAAATCGCTGAGTGCGAGAGTCAGGAACAGCAGTAAAGAATTTTTGATTCTTAATTTTTTCTTAAAAGCAGGAAAAATTCATTTTCAGAAGAATTTTCCTGCTTTTTTTTCGTTATTATATACGCCATCTGAAACATCATCAGACCGGGGCAGCAGAATTTTGTTACTCCCGAAACTCGAAAAGCTTTGCGATCGGAACTTCCAGAGTGTCAGAGATATCAAAAAGCTTGTCGAGAGAGATCGAAGTACGCATATTGGGAGCTTCAAGATTGCTGATATGTGTCCTGCTTAAATCGACGTACTCTGCGAGCTGAAGCTGGGTAAGGCCGCGGAGCTTCCGGTAATATGCTATAGTAAGACCGAGTTGACGGTATTGATTCGCACGTTTTTCTGTCATTTCGAATCCTCCTTTTACTATAGTAGTTTAGTATTTCCCAGAAGAAAACGAAACAAAACGTGTCATTGTATTTGCAAAGTAATATATTGCTTAAGAGGCATAGAATTGTTATAATAAACAGCGATGATAAATTAATGCAAAATTGCAGATTGCACGAAGGGTAAAAAATCAGGATGGAAACATTCGTTTAAAATGAATGTAATTGAACACATCGGTTTTACTGCCTTCAGTAAGCTCTGAGAATTCATCAAGAAGCCTTTTCTCTTTTGTACTGAGGGGATCTGCGGCAGCAGAGTCCACTCCGAGTACAAGATAATCTACTGATACATCGTACAGCTCGGCCAGGGCGGCTACGACCTCCAGCGGAGGTGTACGCAGGCTGTTCTCATAATTGCTGTACGTGGCCCGCTGAATATTCAGTTTTTTACTGACGTCTCCCTGTGTGTAGCCGGATTTCTTCCGAAGCTCACGGATCCTTCCTGTAAATGTAGATTGTTTCATCACTATACCCTCCAGTTCGATTTATTATAACAATTTCTTTTGGAAATATCTGCAAATGAAACAATATGAATACATGTTTCGACTAAATGACACGATAAGTGTCATAGTGGCCCGCATATATGGTCAGGAAAGGAGCGTATTATGGATTTATTGGATTTTGGTATGAAGTATGAAAAGAGCAGCTCACCGGTGAAGCGGAGAATGGCGCGGATTGCACTGAAGGCAGTGAGCTGTAAAGCCAATATTTACGAACGGTATCTGATGAAAAAACCGTGTGATCTTCTGGAAAATCCGCTTCGTGACAGACAGATGCTGCAGCGGATTATGGAACAGGTTGAAAAAAACGGCAATAAATAGTCACTGTTGAGAGAAAGGCATTTTCTCCGCAGCATTCGGGTGGCACAATTGCGCGGCTGTTTTCCCTTTGGGGAACTCCCGCTTCGATGAGCATCAGCCCATCAGATACTTCTTATAAATACCGGATTTCGTTTCCTGACCGGAAGGGAGCAAAATCCGGTATTTTTTTGCGAACTTCTTCTTTTACGGAGCAGTTTACCACAAATTCAGGGGCGACATAAAGGAAAAGCTGATATTTAACTTTGACTTTACATAATGTCTCTGGTAAACTGAAAAGGTATGAAAGTCAGTTTTTTACAGACAAAAGGCGCACGGCTTAAAATAGCAGGAGGTAAGAAAATGGGAAAGGTATACGTATTTCTGGCAGATGGATTTGAGGAGATTGAGGGACTGACAGTCGTGGATATTCTGCGCAGAGCAGGAATTGATACGGTGATGGCATCCATCGGTACGAAAAGGGAAGTAAAGGGCAGTCACGGGATTGTGATCGGTACAGACTGCATATTTGACGAGGTGGATGCAGATGCGGCAGATATGCTTGTGCTGCCGGGCGGAATGCCGGGCACCAGATATCTGGCAGAGCATAAGGGGCTGGCAGAGCTGCTCCTGAAAGCAGACCGCGAGGGCAGAAAAATTGCGGCGATCTGTGCTGCTCCGAGCGTTCTCGGAGGACTTGGCCTTCTGAAAGGAAAGAGGGCGGCATGCTATCCGGGATTCGAGGAGAAACTGACCGGTGCAGAGGTGACCTTTGATCCTGTGGCAGTAGACGGCAATGTGACGACAAGCCGCGGCATGGGAACTGCGATTCCTTTTGCGCTGTCTCTCGTGGAACAGCTGGCCGGAGAGGAGAAAGCGGATGAGCTGGGAAGAGGGATCATCTGGAAGTAGGGAGATGTGAAGACATGCAGTGTGGACTATGCAGTGTGAACCATGCGGTGTGACGCCATGCAGGCCGCAGATGTGCCAGCTGTGCTGTCACCCGCAGCTGCGCTGCTCTTATCTGCGGCTGAATGGGCGTCCCGCCCATTTATAAAAATGATAATGCATCCCTTAGCACATAAATGTGCACGGGCTGCCTTATCATTTTTCTGCATGGCTGAACTTTTTTGCAAAAACACTAGCCTTTTTGGAAAGGTTGTGATATACTGCTTTAATGACTGCATATGGGTAGGCGCAGTGTCTTTAGATATCGGGAAACGTAATTAAGGAGGAATTTGGCACAATGAGTGTACAGGTAGAGAAACTGGAAAAGAATATGGCAAAGCTTACGATTGAAGTTCCGGTTGAGGAGTTTGAAGCTGCAATCGAAAAAGCATATCAGAAAAATAAAAATAAAATCAATATCCCGGGCTTCCGCAAGGGAAAAGCTCCGCGCAAAATGATTGAGAAAATGTACGGTGCAGGTATCTTCTATGAAGATGCGGCAAATATCGTTATTCCGACTGCATACTCAAAAGCAGCTGCAGAGTGCGGCGAGAATATTGTGTCACAGCCGGAAATTGATGTTACACAGATCGAGAGCGGCAAGCCGTTTGTTTTCACAGCAGAGGTTGCTCTGAAGCCGGAGGTAACACTGGGCGAGTATAAGGGCCTTGAGGTGGAGAAGGCAGTTATCGAGGTCGCTGAAGCAGAGGTTGACGCAGAGGTTGACAAGGAGCGTGAGAAAAACGCCAGAGTGACAGATATTGACGACCGCGGTGTTGAGAAAGGCGACATGATCAAGCTTGATTTTGAAGGTTCTGTGGACGGTGTTCCTTTTGAAGGCGGACAGAGCAAGGATTATCCGCTGACCATCGGATCCGGAAGCTTTATCCCGGGCTTTGAGGATCAGCTGATTGGCGCAAAGATCGGTGAGGACGTGGAAGTAAACGTTACATTCCCGGAGGACTATCATGCAGAGGATCTGAAGGGCAAGGCAGCCGTATTCAAATGCAAGGTAAATGAAATCAAAGTGAAGGAGCTTCCGGAGGCAGATGACGAGTTTGCACAGGAGGTTTCCGAGTTTGATACACTGGCTGAGTACAGGGATGATATCCGCGCAAAGCTTCTTGACAGAAAAACAAACGATGCGAAGCGTGCAAAAGAGACCCAGGTTGTTGACAAGGCAGTGGAAAATGCTCAGATGGAGATTCCGGATGCCATGATCAAAGAACAGGTAAGACGCATGGCAGATGATTTCACGAGAAGAATCGAGTCTCAGGGAATCTCTTTTGAACAGTACATGCAGTTTACAGGTATGACACCGGACAAGATGCTTGAGCAGATGCGTCCGGAAGCTGAAAAGCGCATTAAGAACAGCCTTGTGCTGGAAGCAATTGCAAAGGCTGAGAATATTGAGATCAGCGATGAGAGACTTGAGGAAGAGCTGAAGAAGATGGCTGAGTCCTACAAGATGGAGCTGGATAAGCTCAAAGAGCTGATGGGCGATTATGAGAAAGAACAGATGAAGAATGACCTGGCAATCCAGACAGCCGTAGAGATGATCGTAGAGGCAGCTGTAGAGGTATAAGCTGTCTGACGGGACAGATTTACCGGTGTTTGGATACTGTGCAGGTGAGTTCAATCGTTAGGAGGATAACAAGTATGAGCTTTGTACCTTATGTTATTGAACAGACAGGCAGAGGAGAGCGTTCTTACGATATCTATTCCAGACTGCTGAAGGACAGAATTATTTTCCTCGGTGAAGAAGTGACAGACCTCAGTGCAAATCTGATCGTTGCACAGCTTCTGTTCCTGGAATCAGAGGATCCAAACAAGGACATCCACCTGTATATCAACAGCCCGGGCGGCTCCGTGTCAGCCGGTCTGGCTATTTACGATACGATGCATTACGTCAAGTGTGACGTTTCTACAATCTGTATGGGTATGGCAGCAAGCATGGGTGCGTTCCTGCTGGCCGGCGGAACAAAGGGCAAGCGTTATGCGCTTCCGAATGCGGAGGTTATGATTCACCAGCCCTCCGGAGGAGCACAGGGACAGGCGACAGATATCAAGATTGTTGCGGACAAGATTCTGCAGACGAAGCAGAAGCTGAACGAGATGCTTGCAGCAAATACAGGGCAGCCGTATGAGGTGATCGCTGCCGATACAGAAAGAGACCGCTGGATGACGGCTGAAGAAGCAAAGGCTTATGGTCTGATTGATCAGGTCGTTGTATCAAGATAAGATTGTTTACTCATTGGGGCTGTTACAAAAGATTTGTGACAGTCCCACTGTTGGTTAGACCGATCAGGCTTTTGGGCCTTTCGGCTGTGAAAATCCGGCGAACACAGTAATTTCGCCGTATCGGGGAGCATTCCCCACCAGTATTATCAGTGGAATAGGAGAGATGAAACAATGCCGGGAAAAATCGGAGATAAAATCAGATGCTCTTTCTGCAATAAGACAGAGGATCAGGTGCGCAAGTTGATTGCCGGACCGAACGGTGTGTATATCTGTGACGAATGTGTCGACATCTGCTCTGAGATTATCGAGGAGGAGCTGGATTCAGACTACGCCATGGAGGATTCTGATGCCATCAATCTTGTCAAACCGATGGAGATCAAAGCGTTTCTCGACGATTATGTGATCGGACAGGATGAGGCAAAAAAGGCGCTTTCCGTAGCTGTTTACAACCACTACAAGCGCATTACCAGCGGCAAATATCTGGATGTTGAGCTGCAGAAGAGCAACATTCTGATGCTTGGACCGACCGGTTCGGGAAAAACCATGCTGGCTCAGACTCTGGCGAAGCTTCTGAACGTGCCCTTTGCGATCGCGGATGCGACAGCTCTCACAGAGGCCGGATACGTCGGAGAAGATGTTGAAAATATCCTTCTGAAAATTATTCAGGCGGCAGATTACGATATTAAAAAGGCAGAGTACGGTATTATTTATATCGATGAAATAGATAAGATTACAAGAAAATCTGAAAACGCATCAATCACCCGTGATGTATCAGGAGAAGGCGTGCAGCAGGCACTGTTGAAAATTCTGGAAGGAACCGTCGCTTCCGTTCCGCCTCAGGGAGGACGAAAGCATCCGCATCAGGAGCTTCTGCAGATTGATACGACGAATATTCTGTTCATCTGCGGCGGAGCCTTCGAGGGAATCGATAAGATTATTGAGACGCGTATGGATAAAAAGGGAATCGGCTTCAATTCCGAGCTGACGCAGAACAGTGAAAGAAACGTGGGAGAAGTCCTGAAGAAGGCGCTTCCGCAGGATTTTATCAAGTTCGGTATGATTCCGGAGTTTATGGGCCGTGTTCCTGTGGTTGTATCCCTGGATGAACTGGACAAGGAGACACTGATCAGGATTCTGACTGAGCCGAAAAATGCGATCGTTAAGCAGTACCAGGGGCTGTTCGGCCTGGACGATGTGGAGCTGTCCTTCACTCCGGAAGCAATTGAAGCGATCGCAGACAAGACCATAAAGAGAAAGACCGGTGCCAGAGGTCTGCGTGCAATCATGGAGACGACGATGATGGATCTGATGTACACAGTTCCGTCCGATGACAAGATTGCCACATGTCTCGTGACGAAAGAGATGGTGGAAGGTACGGGAGAGCCGGAGATGACCTATCGCGAGGAAGTGAAAGGGAGAAGAAAGCGCAGACTCAGCATGATCGAGGAGACGGCATAGGAGAAAGACTTTCATTCTGAAACAGAAAGTGGATTATTTATATGGAAGAAAGAAAAAGGACAATGCCGGCAATACCGCTTCGGGGACTTGCGGTGTTGCCGACTATGGTACTGCATTTTGATATCAGCAGAGATAAATCCATCAGGGCCGTGGAGGCTGCGATGGAAAAAGATCAGACTATTTTTCTGACAGCCCAGCAAAACCCGGATGACAACAATCCGGGTTTGCCCGGTTTATACGGAATTGGTGTGACAGCGAAAATCCGCAATGTTGCCAAGCTGCCCAAGGATATTGTCCGCGTGATGGTAGAAGGCACACACAGGGCCAGACTGCTGGAAATTGAAGAGAAAAACGGATATCTGCATGCACAGGTGGAGATTCTGGAGGAAGAAAAGCAGGAGCTTGGAGAGACCACAGAGATTGCGATGGTTCGCGCTCTCGCAGAGCTGCTGAATCGTTACAGTCAGCTCAACCAGAAATTCGGTAAGGATATGCTGCGGCAGCTGACAGAGATTCAGGATTTTGAAAAGATGACGATGGCCGTCTGTGTGCACGTTCCGATGTACTATACAGACCGTCAGAAGCTGCTGGAAGCAGACAGCATGTTGGAGCGGTATGAGCGTCTCTGCACACTCCTGGTAAAGGAGATGGAGATTCTGCAGATCCGCAACGACATCCAGCAGAAGGTCAAGGAGCGTGTGGATAAAAACCAGCGGGAATATGTGCTCCGCGAACAGATCAGGGTGATTCAGGAAGAGCTGGGCGAGGATTCTCTGCTCTCTGATGTAAAAAACTATCAGGAATCAGCAAAAAAACTGTGCGCTTCAGAGGATGTAAAGAACAAAATTCTCAAAGAGACGGAACGCCTGAAAAGTATCGGAAACAATTCGGCCGAGAGCTCCGTGCTGCGGGGCTACATTGAGACGCTTCTGGAGCTGCCCTGGGATAAGATGTCGAAAGACAATCAGGATCTGAAGAATGCCGCCCGGATACTCGATGAAGATCATTATGGCCTGGAAAAGGTCAAAGAGCGTGTGCTGGAATTTCTGGCGGTGCGCTGCCTGACGAAGAAGGGTGACAGTCCGATCCTCTGTCTTGTGGGACCGCCCGGCACAGGGAAAACATCCATTGCCCGGTCCATTGCCCGTGCTCTGGGCAAGAAATACGTGCGGATCAGCCTTGGCGGTGTGCGGGATGAGGCGGAGATACGCGGCCATCGCAGAACTTATGTGGGAGCTATGCCGGGGCGAATTGCAGGCGGTATGCGTCAGGCAGGGGTGAAAAACCCGCTGATGCTACTGGATGAAATAGACAAGGTAAGCAGCGATTACAAGGGTGATACTTCCTCGGCACTTCTGGAGGTGCTGGATTCGGAACAGAATTGCAGATTCCGCGACCACTATGTGGAGCTTCCGATTGATCTCTCAGAGGTACTGTTTATTGCAACCGCCAACGATGTGCATACCATACCGCGGCCGCTGCTCGACCGTATGGAGCTGATTGAGGTGACGAGTTATACGGCCAACGAGAAGCTGCATATCGCGAAAGATCATCTGCTGAAGAAGCAGATGGAGCGCCACGGCCTGAAGAAGTCTCAGTTTACGGTGACGAAAACGGCTCTTGGAACAATTATCAGCGGATATACGAAGGAGGCCGGTGTGCGGCAGCTTGAGCGTAAGATCGGTGAAGTCTGCCGTAAGGCGGCCAGGGAGCTGCTGGAAGGTGAAAAAGAGAGTATCCGTGTGACAGACAAAAGCCTGGAGAAATATCTTGGCAGGAAGCGCTATACCGTCCAGAAGAGAAATGAAAAAAACGATGTGGGTATTGTGCGCGGTCTGGCATGGACCAGTGTCGGAGGTGACACGCTTCAGATTGAAGTGAATACAATGCCGGGCAAAGGAGACTTTCTGCTGACAGGTCAGCTCGGTGATGTCATGAAAGAATCTGCCCGCACAGCTATCAGCTATATTCGTTCCCTGGGCAGCAAGTACCAGATTGATCCGGAGTTTTTTGCGAAAAATGACATACACATTCATATTCCGGAAGGCGCTGTGCCGAAGGACGGACCGTCCGCCGGCATCACAATGGCGACTGCAATCCTGTCTGCCATCGCACAGATTCCGGTGCGTGCGGATGTGGCAATGACAGGAGAGATTACGCTGCGCGGCCGTGTGCTTCCGATCGGCGGCCTCAAGGAGAAGCTGCTGGCAGCCAAAATGGCAGGGATCACGACGGTACTTGTGCCGTCTGAGAACAGGGCAGATGTGGCTGAGATTCAGAATGAGATTACTGACGGGCTGGAGATCGTGTATGTAAGTGCGATGCCGGAGGTATTGAAGGCGGCGCTGGCAGAGAAAGATGTCGATGAATAAAGCCGGGGAGGATGACATGGTAATCAGACAGGTAAATCTGGAAACAGTGTGCGGCATCACGAGCGTGCTGCCGAAGAATTCAAAGGCGGAGGTGGCATTTGCCGGAAAATCCAATGTGGGCAAGTCCTCCCTGATCAATGGCCTTGTGAACCGCAAGGCCCTGGCGCGTACCAGCTCGCAGCCGGGCAAGACGCAGACAATCAATTTCTACAATGTGAATGACGAAGTTTATCTCGTGGATCTGCCTGGTTACGGGTATGCGAAGGTGTCCCAGTCAGAAAAAGAAAAATGGGGTAAGCTGATCGAGAAGTATTTGAACGGCTCCTCGCAGCTTCGCGCAGTATTCCTGTTGATTGATATCCGGCATGAGCCGGGGGCGAATGATAAAATGATGTACGAGTGGATCTGCCACAACGGCTATCAGCCGATTATCATAGCGACAAAGCTTGACAAGATCAAGCGCAGCCAGCTTCAGAAACAGCTCAAACTGATCCGTCAGGGGCTGAATGTGCTTCCCGGGACACAGATCATTCCATTTTCGGCAGAGACAAAGCAGGGACGTGATGAGATATGGACGACCATAGAGCAGCTGTGCTGCGGAGAAACTTTTTCTGATGATAAAGAAAAATGACAGAGAAATAAAAAAAACAGTCGGCATGACGGAACCGACTGTTTTTTATCTCATCTATCTTATGCCAGGGTGTTGACTGCTTTTGACAGACGGGAAACTTTTCTGGCAGCATTGTTCTTATGATAAACGCCTTTTTTAGCAGCTTTATCAATGATAGAAGTAGCAGACAGAAGAGCAGCTTCTGCAGCAGCCTTGTCGTTTGCAGCAACAGCAGCCTCTACCTTTTTGATAGCCGTCTTAACAGCAGACTTTGCAGCCTTATTTCTCTCATTTCTGGTCTTTGTTACCAGGATTCTCTTCTTTGCAGATTTGATATTAGCCAATGTGTACACCTCCAAACATTCTGTGATTATCATGTGTTTCATTAAAATCGGACACGGACGTTTAATGCAAACATACTCATATATCTTATTCCAAACTGTCTTTTCTGTCAATACCTATTTCGGAAATATGCGGAAAAATTCTACCTTGCCTCCGTTGGATTGCAGAGGTGCGCAGCAAGAATGCCAACAGAATGGAAAAGGAAATTCATTGAAAAGTTGGAGTCCACCTGTTATAATACATGCAGGCATTATAATTCTAAAATTCTTATTGGCGGCAGCCATTCTTTTTTCTATGCAGCTTCTGCGTCTTAGAAATTTTCAATGCTGATACCCAAAATGCAGAGAGGATTCCTAAGATGAAGCAATCCTCTCAAAACAGAATAAGGAGGATACTGAATGAAGAAAAGCAGGCAGAAAAGCGGAGAAACATTTGGAAGCAGCAGAGATTTCCGAAACGTTGGAGGAGAATCCTGAGCTGATCAGAAGACTCTGCAGACTGATTACAGAGAATCGGGAAGCTACGGATGAGGAGATTTATTATCTGTGGACGATGAAGTAAGGAGGATAAATACGACAATGAAATGCTACAAAAAAGACTATCCGAGACCACAGTTTGTACGCGACAGCTGGGAAAATCTCAATGGTATGTGGGATTTCGGATTTGACGATGAAAACTGTGGGGAAAGAGAAAAATGGTACCAGGCCTTTCCTGGTACGCGAAATATCTGTGTTCCGTTTACCTTTGAGACGAAGCTTAGCGGTATACAAGATGAGGCGCGTCATGATCATATCTGGTATCACAGGATTATCACCGTAGAAGCGGACAGACTGAAGGATCACCGCTTTCTTATACACTTTGAGGGCAGTGATTTTCACACAAAGCTCTGGGTCAACGGACAGTATGCGGGAGACCACAGGGGCGGGTATTCCAGATTTTCCTTTGATATTACAGAGCTTTTGCGGGATGGGAAAAATGATCTGACGGTGAAGGTGGAGGATTCCTTTGATGTACAGCAGCCCCGCGGAAAGCAGCGCTGGGACGGTGACAGCTATGAGTGCTGGTATGTGCAGACTACAGGTATCTGGAAAACCGTCTGGGCGGAGTACGTTCCGCAGATTCGTCTCGACAAAGTAAAAATGACTCCGAATCTTCATGACGGTGTTCTGGAGCTGGAGTACGAGGTGGAAGCTCCGGAACGGGCATTCGGGGAAAATCTTGCAGTGACAGCGACCGTGACCTTTGAAAATGTGCTGATCGGCAGAGTCACGACGGCTGTCACATCGAATCATGTGACAGCAAGTGTGAGTGTTCAGAACAGAGCGAATCATAATCTGAGATGGGGTGTGCGCACCTGGAGTCCGGAATGTCCGGATCTCTACGATATTACCTTTGAGGTGATGAAGAATGATACTGTTCTTGACCGTGTTGGTTCTTATTTTGCCATGAGAGAAATACGTATTGATGGCCCGAATATTCTTCTGAACGGTCGCCCGCTGTACCAGAGACTGATTCTGGATCAGGGCTACTGGAAAGATTCGCATCTGACACCGCCCTCTGAGGAAGCTCTGATTGAGGATATTGACAAGATTCATGCTCTTGGCTATAACGGTCTGCGGAAGCACCAGAAGACAGAGGATGAGAGATTTCTGTACTGGTGTGACGTGAAAGGAATGCTGGTCTGGAGTGAGATGGCCGCAGCTTATCAGTATTCTGATTATGCGGTGGAGGAGTTTACACGTGAATGGATGGAGATTGTCAGACAGAATTATAATCATCCGTGTATTATTACGTGGACACCTTTTAATGAATCTTGGGGGATCAGCCAGGTGGAGACGGACCGGACACAGCAGCATTTTACAGAGATGGTGTACCATCTGACAAAGAGCTTTGACAGATACCGTCCGGTAATTGTAAACGACGGCTGGGAGCATACTGTTTCGGATATTATTACACTCCACGATTATGAGGAAGCCGGGGAGACCTTCTACCAGCGGTATATGGAATGCAAAGATCAGATATTTACCGGCGATGTCTACCACAGCAGCCACAAATCAGCAATGGCAAACGGTTTTGCGTACAGAGGACAGCCTGTTATTATAAGCGAATTCGGCGGCATTGCCTTTAACAACGATGATTCCGGCTGGGGCTACGGCAACAAGGTGAATGACAGGGAGGCGTTTATCCGCAGATTTGATGAGATTACAACGGCTGTCAAGAAGCTGCCGTACTGCTGCGGTTTCTGTTATACGCAGGTTTCCGATGTGCAGCAGGAGATCAACGGTCTTATGGATATGGAGCGCAATTTCAAGATAGACCCGGAAATCATCAGGGAAATCAATGAGCGGAAAGTGGGATTCTGGCGATCCTGTATGTAAAATATCCTGTTCTGAACAGTTACAATGATTCAAAAAAATACGCGATATGTCCGAACAGGATGTATCGCGTATTTTTACGTAATGAATTCTGACAGACAGTATACATATTTCTGAGGATTCTGCAAAGAATAGTATCAACTGCCGGGATGACGAAAAGAATTGACGGCGATGGACCGGTGGAGGTTATGAAAGATAAGCAACAAAGTATGTCAGAGATATATGGAAAAACATTGGAGAAAAACAATGCCGCAAGGGCACGAGGAGAACAGATATGATGGGTGAGTTTCAGGTACGTACAGACCTGGCACTGGAGGCCAGGGAGAGCTATGGAGAGGATGATATCAGAATCCGCGGTGTCAGAGTGGAGGAGGAGGCGGATCAGGAACGGGAGATTCACACGACAACGGTGGTGATTGAGACTGAGAACGGTGCAAAGGCCATGGGAAAGCCGGTGGGCACATATATTACGATCGAGGCACCGAATATGTCTGTGCCGGACGAGAATTATCACAGGGAGATTTCCGGTGAGATTGCAAAACACATTCTGGCGCTTGCGGGAGGCAGGAAGCATTCTGTGCTGGTGGTTGGCCTCGGCAACCGGGAAGTTACGCCGGACGCTCTGGGACCGAATGTGGTGGGAAATCTGCATATCACGCGTCACCTGATACGTGAGTACGGCAGAAAATCTTCGGGAATGGAAACATCTGCGGAGATCAGTGCCATTTCCCCGGGAGTCATGGCGCAGACTGGAATGGAGACGCTGGAAATCATCAAGGGAGTGGTGGAGGAGACGAAGCCGGAGACTGTCATTGCGATTGACGCACTGGCAGCGCGCAGCACAAAGCGGCTGAACCGCACCATACAGATTACCGATACAGGCATCAATCCCGGCTCCGGCGTCGGGAATCACCGAAATGCGATCAACAGCGATACTCTTGGAGTTCCGGTTCTGGCCATTGGTATACCGACGGTCGTGGATGCAGCGACGATTGTGAATGATACCATGGAGGATCTGGTGGAGGAGATGGATCGCTCTGTTCATATGCAGAAGCTGGGCGGTACGCTGGGAACTCTGAATCAGGCGGAGAAACATCAGATGATACGGGAACTGATTTCACCGCATCTGAATACGATGTTTGTAACGCCGAAGGACATTGATGAAACTGTGAAATATCTGAGCTACACGATTTCTGAGGGGCTGAATATGGCCTTTTCCGGTTCCGGAAATCTGTCTGAGAACTGAAGTCCCGGCCGGAACCGGAATATGAGAAAAAGGAATACCTGCGGCCTGTCGTTCATATACTTGTAGTATGGCGCAGTGCTTGCGCCGGGGAGGCAGGGAATGCGCAATGACGGATGGCTTCAGAAGCTTCTTTATGGAATTATGTTTATTCTGGGAGTATATATACTATATAAAGCGGGTGGACTGCTTTCACAGAGCTTTGGTGTTCAGCGATTACTGGATTCCGGAAATGTCCAGAAAGCGCTGGAGGATGCAGCCATGCGCACATATGCGCCCGGATACACAGCGACTGTGGAGGAACGGGAGGGAGAAAACTGGTTTGCCGGATGGATGAGCCAGATTGTTCCGGTATACAGCTATCTGGCGGACAACCATTCCAGGCAGGAGTCCTGGCAGACAGAGATGCCCGAAAACAATACATCCGGTGAAGAGGGCGGACTGGTGGGTGAGACAGACCAGCCAGGCGGAGAAAATCAAATCGACGGGATAGTGCAGATGGCCAGGGGAAAACAGACCGATGAGACTGCACAGACATCCGGAGAAAAACAGACAGACGGGACCGTGCAGACAGCCGGGGAAATTCAGACAGACGGGACCGTGCAGACAGCCGGAGAAATTCAGACAGACGGGACCGTGCAAACAACAGAAGAAAAACAGACAGATGAAATTTGGATCGACATGGAAGAACTGGGACAGGCCGTGACCGGGACAGAAGAGATGGATGAGGAAACAGATGTGCAGGCAGCAGCCACCCTCCCTGGATCGGAGCTTCTGCGCAGTCAGCTTCGGGATTTTTCCTATCTGCTGAATACGTATTTTACTGTGGACAGCGGGACAACGGCCAGCGAGGAGCTCCTGAATGCGGACATTCTGCTGGATGAAGATCTGAGTATTGAGAAAAATCCGGATATGCCGCAGATTCTGATTTACCATACTCACTCGCAGGAAGGATTTGTGGACTCAAAAGAAGGCGCTGTGGAGGATACGATCACGGGCATGGGAGAGGTACTGGCGGAGCATCTGCGCAGCTGTGGCTACAATGTGATTCACGACACAGGAGTATATGATCTTGTGAATGGTGTTCTGGACCGGAGCGCAGCGTACGATTATGCCAGGGAAGCCATACAGAAAATCCTGGAGGAAAACCCGACCATAGAAGTTATCATTGATCTCCACAGGGATGGTGTGGATGGAAAGAAGTTTGTGACGGAAATCGGTGGAAAACCATGTTCCATGATTATGTTTTTCAACGGGATATCCCGAAATGAGAAGAATGAACCGCTGTACTGGCTGGAAAATCCGTATGTCAGCCAGAATCTTGCGTTTTCTCTGCAGCTTCAGATAAAAGCCCAGGAACAGTATCCGGGGCTTACGCGAAAAATCTATCTGAAAGCAGAGCGGTTCAATCTTCATCTGCGTCCGCGCTCTTTGCTGATTGAGGCGGGTACACAGCTCAATACGGTGGAAGAGGAGAAAAATGCCATGGAGCCGCTGGCAGATCTGATCTGCCAGGTGCTCGAAGGAACATGAAAAATGTGTTCCCTGATATCCGGCAAAATGGCAGGCAGTTACTCTCCGCGGATATTTCGGTACAGCACCTCTCTGCCGTCCTCATCCGTGATACTCATATGATCAAAAAAGTAATCTGTCAGCGCATCGATTTCTTCCCGCGTCTCGCCGGTAATATAATACCGTGCGACGTAGGGATTCGGTCCGTGCCTGATGATCTCTTCCTTTTCCCTGTAAAAGAGCCATGTCTCTGCTGTTCCGGGCGTTTGGGAGAGGGAGCGGGCCACATCCTGGTGTACAACAGTCATTCCCGGACGGCCATGGAAATACAGCACAGCACTGGTCTTCGGAAAATACGGAGAGTGGGAGCGCAGCGTCTTTTCCAGCTCATCTTCACAGTAAACATAGTCCAGCAGCAGTTTTTCAAAATTCAGTCCGCCGGCGTATTCCACAAGCTCATGTTCATATCCGAAAAACCGGCCGGCCACCTCACAGACGGAGACACCCGTTTCCGGCTTCCAGAAGAACTGCATGGAGAGAGCCCCCTCCTTCTGACCGAGATGATCTGCGATGCGCTGCAGGACATCTGTGGCCTCCTGCAAAACTGCATCCATGCGTTTGGAGGGATAGACATTGCGGGAGCTGATGGGAATTTCCCTGCCGCCCACAGGGGTCTTTTCGCGGTCAGCAATGCTGATCACGTGCACTTTCCCGTGCAGCACCCATGTCATCATATTAAATTCAAAGCCATCATGGTACTCTTCCACCAGCACTTCCTTGATATCAGAGGTGGCACAGGTGTAGTCAAAACGCTCCCGGATTTCACTGACGGAATGGAGCACTTCCACTCCGCGGGAGCCATATTTGTCAATGGGCTTGACCACCACCGGAAAGCGAAGCTCTGCCAGCTCACTGTCGGAAAAATTCTTCCGGATATAGCGGTAATCAGGCGTCGCGATACCGAGACCGGAGAGCATGTCTTTCATTTTGGTCTTGTCACGGTAGTAAGGCAGCTGCGCAGTGCTGAAGTAGCATTTCAGTCCCGCTTTTTCAGCGATCTTTACCATACATTCAAACAGGTAATCGGAGAAGGAGGTAATGATTCCGTCTGCCTTCTCCTGGCGGCACATATCGGCGATACTGTCGATATCGCCGACATTGATATCGTATGCCTTGTCCGCATAGGATTTTCCGATGCTTCCGGTATATCCGTCGCAGACAATGGTGTAATACCCGCGTTTTCTGGCGAGTTTAATCAGTTGTACGAATTCCCCCAGTGATCCGAGGATAACAAGTCTATGCATATGTGGTCTCCAATTCTTTGATACACTGGCAAAATACACGGGCAACCGTCTCCATATCCTCTGCGCAGTAGCGCTGGTCGCAGGGCAGCGGAAGAATATTCGCCGCATAATCGTATTCCAGAGAATCCTGTGGCATTTCCCTCAGAACATTTCCCCAGTATGTCGGTACGTATATATGGTATTCAGCCATTTTTCTGCGAAGTTCCATGCCGTTTGGATGATAAACCGGATAGGCAAAGGGGCCTTTTGGCATGTGAATCGGGAGCGTGTTCTCTCCGCCCAGCAGCTCGTCCAGCTTCCGGAAATTCTCTTCCCGCGTATGGCAGGCCTTTTCATAATCGATTCCGTGGAGCAGGTTGTCGGTCAGGGCAGACATCCGCGATACCATCTCATGATCAAGTTCGTGTGCATGATCCAGCATGGTCTGGTAAAATTCAGATGCAGTACGTTCGTAGCGGCCCAGGATATGTTCCATCCTCTGGCAGGAACAGTCCTGTTCCAGCTTTTCCAGCGGAAAACGTGCTTCCAGATTTCCCATGGAAACGTATGCACCGTCGCTGAGCCCGAAAAATTTCCGGACAGAGTAGAGCGTCGGTATGTATTCGTGGGGCTTCTGGAAAAATGCGTGTGTATTGTCGAGAATAATATTTTTGTAGGTCCGCTTCAGTGCAAGAATCTGTTCTTCTTCCAGCTGACCGTAAAAATTCACAAGATACAGATATTCTCCGGGCTCAATCACGGTATCCGGCGCAGGCAGAAAGCTGCGGTCGATATGGTAATATTTCAGCTGGTATCCGGCTTTTCTGCACGTATCGGTCACTGCCTCGCAGATAAAATAAGGCACCCAGAGCGTGTGTGCCTCAGCCGCTTTCAGCAGATACAGCAGCGCTGTCCTGCCAAGATTCAGCTTGACCATACCGGTGTGATATTCGTTTCCTGTAAAGCGTTCCAGCTCCAGGTAACCTCCGATTTCTTTCATATACACTCTCCTCTTACAGTTTCCTGCGGCGTTCCACGTAGTTGGGCATCTTGCGCGCTTCGTCAAGAATATGCATCAGGTATTCTCCGATGATTCCGATGGAGAGCAGCAGCAGACCGTTGGAGGCCAGAATAATCAGGATAGTAGATGTCCACCCTTCTACGGAATAACCGTACAGGAAATAGCGAATCAAAAAGTAAAACGCAAGAATAATGCTGGTGACAAAGCTCACAATACCGATATCGCGCACGAGAATCAGCGGAAAGGCCGAGTTGGTGGTGATATCATAGAGCAGATCCTTCACCAGACGGGAGAAGGAATATCCGCTTTTTCCGTATTTTCTGGCGTCATGCTTCACCGGCACGTTGATGATTCTGTTGGAGGTCTGCACCAGCAGATTGCCGATCTGCGGAAGGCGTACATTCATCTGAATGATGGCGTCCACAATAAAGCGGCGAATCAGACGAAAGCTGGTGATCTCCAGATCACGGGGCTTTCCCAGCATTTTGGAGGTGGCATAAACAGATACCCAGGTACCCATTCGGCGTATGATATTGTGCTTGCGTCCTTCGTATTTTGCAATGATGACATCCACATCGTCACGCTCGTTCATGACTTTTGCCAGTTTCGGGATCTCCTCAGGCGGATGCTGCAGGTCATCATCCATGGTAATAACAAAATCACCGTTTACGTAATGGAAACCGCAAAGCAGCGCCGGATGCTGGCCGAAGTTCCTTGCCTGCTGGATGATCTTGACACGCGGGTCCAGATCGTGCAGCTCCTCCATGACATTCCAGGAGCCGTCCTTTGAGCCGTCATCGACGAGGATCAGTTCAAATTCCTCGTGCATGGTATCGTCGAAAACGGCTCTGACCCGCTCATATAATTCGTGCAGGGTAGGCTCCGAGTTGTAGACGGGGACTACCACAGAGTACAGGCTCATTTTGTTTCCTCCTATTAAATTGTTACTGTTTACGTGTCACGCCATGCAAGCCACAGACCGCCTGTTTACACAGGCTATTCGCTGCTACGCAGCTCCTGCCTGTGGCTGATGTGCGTCCCGCACATCACAGAAAATGAAAATCCTGCCCTTTGCAGATGAATCTGCACGGTCTGGCTTTTCATTTTACTGCATGGCTGAACTGTAACATCAAATTCAGTTACTTATCCAGCCGATTATATCATATCTTGCCTTGGTTGTAAAATGATGATATAATCAACTCCATGGAAAAAGCAAAGAATTATCTGTTATTACATCTGAATATTCTGCTGTTCTCTTTTACCGGAGTGTTCTCGAAGGCGGCATCGGTACAGTTTAACAGGCATGGTTTGAAAGGAATCATGCTTTACGTTTTTGTCATGCTGATGTTTCTGAACTGCTTTATATACGCGCTGGCATGGCAGAAGGTGATCAAGCGCTTTGATCTGAATGTGGCGTATGCGAACAAGACGGTATATCTGATCTGGTCACAGATCTGGGCAGTGGTGATTTTTCACGAGAATCTTTCCCTGAGAAATATCATTGGACTTCTGGTGGTATTCACAGGAGTTATGGTGGTGCAGCGATATGAATAGACTGTGCATTTTTTTAATGTTTGCCGGTACTTTTTTTACGGCAATTTCCCAGGTGCTTCTGAAGCAGAGCGCGAACCGTCCCCATAAGAGCGCAGTGTATGAGTATCTGAACTGGCGGGTCATCCTGTCATATTTTATTTTTTTCTGCGTGCTTCTGGTGAACACGTACGCCTTCACAAAGGTGGAGATGAAATACGGGACGGTTATTGACGCGTTCAGTTACGTATTTGTGATGCTGCTCTCATATTTTCTGCTGAAAGAGAAGTTTACAAAAGGACGCGTGATCGGGAACCTGATTATTATTGCGGGCATCCTGATTTATACCAGCTGACTGCAGAAAAGCGGGCTGCCGGGCAGATAACGGCAGAAAATAAGGACAGCCGGACAGACGGCGGCAAGAAAAAGCAGATATCGCCGGAAAGTACCGGCAGGGAGGAATACATCAGTGGCAATGGATCAGAGCAAAATCAGAAACTTTTGTATTATCGCACACATCGATCACGGCAAATCGACGCTGGCGGACAGAATTATAGAGATGACAGGACTGCTGACGAGCCGTGAGATGCAGAATCAGGTGCTCGACAATATGGATCTGGAGCGTGAGCGCGGCATCACGATCAAATCTCAGGCAGTCCGGACTGTATACAGGGCAAAGAACGGTGAGGAATATATTTTCAATCTCATCGATACGCCGGGACACGTCGATTTCAATTATGAAGTATCCCGCAGTCTTGCGGCCTGCGACGGCGCGATTCTTGTGGTGGATGCGGCACAGGGAATAGAGGCACAGACGCTGGCCAATGTGTATCTGGCTCTGGATCATGATCTGGATGTCATGCCTGTGATCAACAAGATCGACCTTCCAAGCGCAGAACCGGAACGTGTTATCCATGAAATCGAGGATGTGATCGGCATAGAGGCAGAGGATGCTCCGTTGATTTCCGCAAAGACGGGACAGAATGTGGAGGACGTTCTGGAGGCCATCGTGGAGAAAATTCCGGCTCCTCAGGGAGATCCGGATGCGCCGCTTCAGGCGCTGATCTTCGATTCTGTTTATGATTCGTACAGGGGTGTCATTGTGTTTATGCGTATCATGCATGGCAATGTGAAGAAAGGCACACCCATCCGTATGATGGCGACGGGAGCAGAGGCTGAGGTCGTGGAGGTAGGATATTTTGGTGCAGGTCAGTTTATCCCGTGTGACGAGCTGAGCGCCGGTATGGTAGGATATCTGACGGCAAGCCTGAAAAACGTCAAGGACACGCGTGTGGGTGATACGGTGACCAGCGTGGATAACCCGTGCGCATCACCGCTTCCCGGCTACAAGAAGGTCAATCCCATGGTATACTGTGGCATGTACCCGGCAGACGGTGCAAAGTATCCGGATCTGCGTGATGCGCTTGAGAAGCTTCAGCTCAATGATGCATCACTGCAGTTTGAACCGGAGACATCGATTGCCCTCGGCTTTGGTTTTCGTTGCGGATTTCTGGGCCTTCTGCATCTGGAAATCATTCAGGAGCGTCTGGAGAGAGAATACAACCTTGATCTGGTGACCACTGCGCCCAGTGTTATCTATAAGGTACACAAGACAAACGGAGAGATCATTGATCTGACAAATCCGACGAATCTGCCGGATCTGTCTGAGATCGAGTTCATGGAGGAGCCCGTGGTTGCCGCGGAAATTATGGTGACAACGGAGTACATCGGTTCCATCATGGAGCTGTGCCAGGAAAGGCGCGGTGTCTATGAGGGGATGGAATATATTGAAGAGACGAGAGCGCTGCTGAAGTACACGCTGCCGCTCAATGAGATTATTTACGATTTTTTTGATGCACTGAAATCACGCTCGCGGGGATATGCATCCTTCGACTATGACATGAAGGGCTACGTACAGTCTGAACTGGTGAAGCTGGATATCCTTGTAAACCGCGAGGAGGTCGACGCACTTTCCTTTATCGTTCACGGCGAGACGGCGTATGAGCGCGGAAGGAAAATGTGTGAGAAGCTGAAAGAAGAGATTCCGAGACAGCTGTTTGAGATTCCGATTCAGGCTGCCATCGGCAGCAAAATCATTGCCCGCGAGACGGTAAAAGCCATGCGCAAGGATGTACTTGCAAAGTGCTACGGCGGTGATATTACGCGTAAGAAGAAACTTCTTGAAAAGCAGAAAGAGGGCAAGAAGCGCATGCGCCAGGTCGGAAATGTGGAGATTCCGCAGAAGGCGTTTATGAGCGTGCTGAAGCTGGATGACAGGTGATTTTTACAGAGCAGTTGTGAACTGCATCAGGAAAGGAGCAGAGCAGTTATGAAAAAACCGGTACTGGTAGTGATGGCGGCAGGAATGGGAAGCCGCTACGGTGGTCTGAAACAGATTGATCCGATAGACAAAGAAGGCCATATCATTATGGACTTTTCGATTTACGATGCTGTAAAAGCAGGATTTGAAAAGGTTGTATTTATAATAAAGAAAGAAAATGAGGCAGATTTCCGTTCGGCGATCGGTGACCGCGTTGCAGAAAAGGTGAAAGTAGAGTACGTATTTCAGGATCTTCACAATCTTCCGCAGGGCTATGAGGTCCCGGAAGGCAGAGTGAAGCCGTGGGGAACGGGGCACGCAGTCTTAAGCTGTATTGATGTGATTGCCGGACCGTTTGCTGTTATCAATGCGGATGACTATTACGGGAGCCACGCATTCCGGATGGCATATGATTATCTCGTGCAGACGGAGGATACGGCAGATACGTATCAGTATATGATGGTGGGTTACAAGCTTGAAAATACACTGACTGAGAACGGTCATGTGGCGCGCGGTGTCTGCGTGACAGATGAAAACGGATATCTGCTTGGAATTAATGAGCGCACACGGATTGAGCGCAGAGAGAACTGCACCGCTTATACGGAGGATGACGGAAAAACATGGGTGGAGATCCCGGAGGGAAGCACTGTTTCCATGAATATGTGGGGATTTTCTGCAAGTATGCTCGGTGAGCTGAAAGCACGTTTTTCCAGATTCCTGGATGAGAATCTGGAAAAGAACCCGCTGAAATGTGAATATTTCCTGCCCTTTGTCGTAGACGAGCTGCTTGAGGAAAAGAAAGCTGTTGTCAAGGTTATGAAGTCCATGGACCGCTGGTACGGTGTAACGTACAAAGAGGATAAGCCGGTGGTTATGGCGGCAATCCAGAAGATGAAGGATGAGGGACTGTATCCGCAGAACTGGTGACCTGCCACAGCAGACATACAGGAAACAGGATGAGCCGGAATCATGTATCAGGGGAAAATGAATCGTAAGTGTTCAGGACAGATGCCCTGCATGATGGATTAGAGGAGAAGCGACAGATGGAATTGAATAATGTTTTGCGGGAGATTATCAGCCAGTTTGATTTCCCGGAAGGACTTGAAGAATGTATCCCATTTGGCAGCGGGCACATTAATGATACGTACCGCCTTACATTTGCCACGGAAGCAGGAACAAAGCACTGCATTCTTCAGATGATGAACAAAAGAATATTTACAAAGCCTGTGGAGCTTATGGAGAATGTAGTAGGTGTAACCTCATGGCTGAAAAAGAAAATTCAGGAGAACGGCGGAGATACAGAGCGGGAAACACTGAACGTGATTCCGGCGCGTGATGGTCAGCCGTACTATGTGGACTCCAGAGGGGAATACTGGCGTGCGTATCTGTTTATTGAAGGAGCTACCTGTTTTGACCGCGTGGAGAAAGAGGATGATTTCTATCAGAGCGCGGTAGCCTTTGGGCGTTTTCAGGGATTGCTGGCAGACTATCCTGCAGAGACACTGCATGAGACAATCGCAAATTTCCACAATACTGTTGACCGCTTTGCGCATTTTCGTGAGGCTCTTAAGGCAGATGTCTGCGGGCGCGCCGCATCCGTGCAGGATGAAATCCGGTTTGTGACAGACCGTGAGGCGCTTGCCCACGTACTTTGCGACAAACAGTTGTCCGGTGAGCTTCCTCTTCGCGTCACACACAACGATACGAAGCTGAACAATATCATGATCGATGACGCCACCGGAAAAGCAATCTGTGTCATTGATCTGGACACCGTAATGCCGGGACTTTCCGTCAATGACTTTGGTGATTCTGTCCGCTTCGGCGCAAGCACGGCGGATGAAGATGAGAGAGACCTGGATAAGGTTTCCATGGATCTCGGACTGTATGAGGTGTACGTAAAAGGCTTTACGGAGGGCTGCAGCGGGGCATTGACGAAGGAAGAACTGGATATGCTGCCCATGGGCGCCATTCTGATGACCTTCGAGTGTGGCATGCGTTTCCTCACGGACTATCTTGAGGGAGATCATTATTTTAAAATCCACAGAGAAGGCCACAATCTCGACCGATGCCGCACACAGTTTAAGCTGGTGGCAGATATGGAGAAAAAGCTGCCGCAGATGCAGGCAATCGTGGACCGGTACAGATAAACAACAGGATATTACAGGAGATCGCTGCAGCTTTTGAGGGGTTGCAGCGATTTTTTGTCAAGAGATAATTGAAAAACAGGACAGTCAGATGATTTTATCCTTGAGGGAAGAAGGTATCTGTGATATATAAAAAAGTAACAGAGCGGATCGCGAATATCCGCCTGAGTACAGGAGTTGGAGGGTATTCGGATGAAATCGCTTGAATTATATATACATATCCCCTTCTGTGTAAGAAAATGTGCCTACTGTGATTTCCTGTCCGTACCGGCAGGCAGGAATCAGCAGAAAACGTACTTTCATGCACTGGAGCAGGAAATACAGCATTTTCCTTCCAATTTATCAGGGCACATTGACACCGGGAGGCTGATTTTTGATAAAGAAGATTACATTGTCACCTCGGTTTTTTTCGGTGGAGGCACACCGTCGATTGTGCCCGGGGAGTGGATAATCAGGCTTCTTGACCTGATGCGTATGCAGTTTCATTTTGACAGAAATGCAGAGATTTCCATTGAATGCAATCCGGGTACTGCGGATGAGGAAAAGCTGCGCACATATCGCAGTGCAGGTGTGAACCGGCTGAGTCTCGGACTGCAGTCAGCAGACAACAGAGAACTGGAACTCCTTGGCCGGATTCATACATGGGAGGACTTTCTGCGCACCTTTGAAACGGCAGAAGAAGCAGGATTTTCCAACATCAACGTTGATTTGATGTCAGCTCTTCCGGGACAGACTGCTGCTTCCTGGGAGACAACCCTCAGAAAGGTTCTGGAGCTTCGTCCACAGCATATTTCGGCGTACAGTCTGATTATCGAAGAAGGTACGCCTTTTTTTGAGGTATACGGAGAAGATGCCAGAGTACGGGAGGCCGGCGGAATTCCGCAACTGCTACCCTCTGAGGATGAAGAACGCGAGATGTACCGTATGACAGAAGTATTGCTGTCGGGGGCGGGAATGCATCGGTATGAAATATCAAATTATGCGCTTCCGGGGTATGAATGTCGCCATAACACCGGTTACTGGAACGGAACCGAGTATGCAGGTTTCGGACTGGGAGCGTCCTCACTGCTGGAAATGTCGGAAAGGAAAAAAGGGGACGAAAATAAAAAGGTTCGTGTCCGCATGAAAAATACAGACGAAATGCAGACATATCTTATGCATGCAGGTGATTCAGATGGCTGCGTATACAAAGACTGCGATATGCTGTCGTATCAGGATCAGATGGAAGAATTTATGTTCCTCGGTCTGCGTATGATGAGAGGAATATCGGAAACGGATTTTCAGAAGAGATTTGGAAGAACGGTTGAAGAAGTTTACAGCGGCGTGATCAGACGGCAGATGGAACAGGGATTGCTGCAGCGGAAAGGTGAACGGATTTTACTTACAGATAAGGGAACAGATCTCAGCAATATGGTTATGGCAGATTTCCTGTTTTAACCGAATCAAGCAAGTCCCCCACTTCAAATGCGCAGAGCATTAAGTGGTGGGTAGGGACTTGCTTGTATCAGGTGGGGTGCAAGCCCCATCTGATAAACTGCGAAGCAGTTATTCGGTTATGAGCAAGTAGCGAAGTGGATTGCGAATATCCGCTTGACCCGCATTTTTACCAGGAGGGAGAAAAGGAGATGGAAAAGAAGAAACTGATTGAGTTTCGGAATATAGTAAAAAATTTTGACGGACAGATTGTATTAAAAGGTGTGAACCTTGATATTTTTGAGAATGAATTTGTGACACTGCTGGGACCGAGCGGATGCGGCAAGACAACACTTCTGCGTATTCTGGGAGGATTCCTGGATGCAGACGAGGGGAGTGTCATTTTTGACGGGGAAGAGATCAGTCAGAAGCCGCCGTATGAGAGGGAACTGAACACGGTCTTTCAGAAGTACGCACTGTTTCCGCATCTGAGTGTTTATGAAAATATTGCATTTGGGCTGAAGATCAAGAAGATGAGCAAGGATGTCATCGACCAGAAAGTGATGAAGATGCTGAAGCTGATCGGTCTGGAGGGATATGAAAACAGGAATACGACGCTGCTCTCCGGCGGACAGCAGCAGCGTGTGGCCATTGCCAGGGCACTTGTGAATGAGCCGAAGGTACTGCTTCTGGATGAACCGCTGGCGGCGCTGGATCTGAAGCTGCGCAAGGAGATGCAGTATGAGCTGAAGCGGATTCAGCAGGAGGTCGGCATCACGTTTATTTTCGTTACTCATGACCAGGAGGAGGCTCTTACGATGTCTGACAAGATCGTGGTCATGAAAAACGGGGAAATTCAGCAGGTGGGTACGCCTGAGGAGATTTACAATGAGCCTGCGAACCGCTACGTAGCTAATTTTATCGGGGAGAGCAATATTATTCCCGGTACGATGCTGGCGGATTACAAGGTCAGCTTTGATGATCTTGTGTTTGACTGTGTGGATTTCGGATTCAAGGAAAATGAAAAGGTGGATGTGGTCATCCGGCCGGAGGATATCGATATCGTACCTGTCGGGGAAGGAAAGATGACAGGAGAAGTCTTAAGCGTGCTGTTTAAGGGCGTTCATTATGAGATTATGGTGGAGACTGTTCCGGGTACCAGCGTGACAGTCAATATGAGCGTTATCCGCAACCAGGATGTGACCAGCGAAAACGGAAAAGAGAAGATCAGCGCCAATAATTTTTATGTGGATCTGGAGGATGTGGAGACGCTGGACGACAAGGAAATTATCGCACGCTCCAATGCGCAGGCATGGAACCCGGAGACAGACGATTATATTTCCATTGCTAAAATTGAGTATGACCTGAAAACAGAGCTGGGACATTATCCGGTGCGTTTCACCACATCGGGCGGTACGAGTATTGAGCGCACGATTTTTGTGGTCAACCAGCCCTTCGTTAAAAATGAGAAGGCAAACGAGGCGGTTATGGCTTTCAGCTTCATCAAGACCGTGGATGAGATCACGGAATCACAGGCTCTTGACACAGACCTGAAGACATGGGCAAGTGCCCAGGGCTGGAAACTCAGCGATGAGGACCAGAGTGTTGATATCTTTGTGGATTATGACTTTGAGCCGGAGAACGTAACAGAGGGGATCTACAAGATAACGTTCTCAACGCCGGGACGTGAATTTAAGATTCACACCACAGACTATTCGGAGGTAGGTCAGGAGGTCGGGCTGACATTCTTCCCGGAGGATATACACGTAATGTCAAGGATGGTATTTTAAATGAAGCGGTTTTCACAGCTTGCGATCCCGTACATTGCATGGGCTGCGATGATGCTTGTTCTTCCGATGGGGCTGATTGCCCTGTACTCGATCACGGAGCATGGCAACAGCATCATTTCGTTTTCCCTGACACTGGATCATTATATTAAATTTTTTACAGACCCCGATTTCCTGATCATTTTGTGGCGTTCCCTTCTGATTGCCATGAAGACAACTGTGATCTGTCTGCTGATCGGATATCCGGTGGCATATTTTATTGCGCGCAGCTCAGAGAGGGTTCAGAATATTCTCGTTCTCTGCATCACAATCCCCATGTGGATTAACATGCTGGTAAGAACGTACGCCTGGATTGGCCTGCTCAGCGAAGGCGGCCTGATTCAGAGGATTCTGAGCTTTTTCGGTCTGGGAGAGGTGGAGCTTCTGTATACGCAGGGTGCAGTTCTGCTGGGCATGGTTTACAATTTCCTGCCGTTTATGATCCTGCAGATCAACACCTCCCTGTGCAAGATGGATCACTCGCTTCTGGAGGCAAGTGCCGATCTGGGTGCCAATCCGGTGCAGACCTTCGTGCGTGTGACGCTTCCGCTGTCACTGCCCGGTGTCATCAACGGTATTACGCTTGTATTTCTGCCGGCAGTCAGCTCCTTCTTTATCCCGAAGCTTCTCGGCGGCGGACAGTATTTCCTGATCGGAAACCTGATCGAAAATCAGTTCATCACCGTGGGCGAGTGGAACTTCGGAAGCGCAATTTCCATGATCATGGCAGTGATCATGATGCTTCTGATGGTGGCTGTGCATAAAGCGGAAAATATGACTCAGGGCGGAAAGGAGGAATAGTCATTATGAAAAAAGGAAATCGTACTTTCGGAAGAATCCTGATGATTCTTATGATTGTATTTTTCTATCTTCCTATTGTGTATATGATTGTTTTCTCTTTCAATGAGGGGAAATCCCTGACAAGCTTTACCGGATTTTCACTGCGCTGGTATAAACATATGCTGGAGTCAAGGGATATGATGGAATCGCTGTACACAACGTTCAGTATTGCGGTGCTGGCCACTCTGATCTCCACGGTTACGGGAACTATCTCCGCCATCGGCCTGAGCAAGTCAAAAAAAATTGTCCGGGAGGTTGTGGAGCAGGTGAATAACCTTCCGCTGATGAATCCCGAGATTGTAACAGCCATAGGCTTTATGCTTCTGTTTATCACCTTTCAGGTGGAAAAGGGATATATTACCATGCTTCTGGCACACATTGCGTTCTGCATTCCGTACGTAATGCTCTCTGTGATGCCGAAGATCCGCTCTCTCGATCCGAATCTGGCCGATGCGGCCATGGATCTGGGCGCGACTCCGCTGCAGGCACTCACAAAGGTTATCGTGCCGCAGATCACACCCGGTATTATCTCCGGTGCTCTGATCGCGTTCACCATGTCAGTGGATGATTTTATCATCTCCTATTTTGTGACCGGAAGTGGTGTGAAAAACCTGAGTATCATGGTCTACACCATGAGTAAACGCGTCAATCCCAGTATCAACGCAATCTCCACTCTTGTGGTGGTGATCATCACCGCTGTGCTTCTGGTCATCAATGTGGCGCCGATGATTATGGCGAAACGCCAGAAAAAGGTGGAGATCGGAAAACGCAGAATGCTGCTTCCGGGGATTGTGGCAGTCGTCTCCCTGATTGTTCTGATCTGCCTGGCTAATCTCAGAGAATCATCCCAGCTTCCGTATGCCGGAGAGACACTGTACGTGTACAACTGGGGAGAATATACAGGAGAGAATATTATCCGGGATTTTGAGGAAAAAACAGGCGCTGTTGTCGTCATGGAAAATTTTGACTCCAATGAACAGATGTATATCAAGGTGGTAAACGGGGAAGCGTATGATATCCTGGTACCCAGCGATTATATGATTCAGAGGCTGATCGAAGAAGATCTGCTGCAGACGCTTGACCAGGATCGGCTCACCTGTATGGATGAGCTGATGGATGCTGTGAAGGGGCTGCCCTATGATCCGGAAAACACGTATTCTGTTCCGTATTTCTGGGGAACCGTCGGAATCGTCTATGACACGACAAAGGTGGATATTGAGGATCTGGAGGAAGAGGGCTTCAATATTTTCCTGGATGAAAAGTACAGAGGCGATATCTATCTGTATGATTCAGAGAGAGACTCGTTTATGATGGCTTTGAAAGCTCTCGGCTATTCCATGAATACAGAGAATGAGGAGGAGCTGCAGGCTGCCTACGAGTGGCTTGTACAGTGCGTACAGACCATGGAGCCTGAAATTGTCACGGATGAGATCATTGACAATATGGCGCAGGGTAGAAAAGCACTGGGCCTGATCTATTCCGGAGATGCCGCATATGTCATGAGTGAGAATGAGGATATGGGCTTCTACCTTCCGGAGAGCGGAACAAACCTGTGGTCCGATGCCATGGTAATTCCGGCAAATGCCAAAAATCCGGAGCTGGCACATGAATTTATTAATCATGTCAGCTCTTATGACGGAGCCTACGACAACTCAAGCTACGTGGGATATACGTCACCGAATCAGGAGGTAATGGAGGAACTGTCCGGCGAGGGCGGAGATTACGAGGGAATCAACGCGTATATTACAAGGACAGACAATGAGCTGGATGAGGTGTTTGTCTATAATGAAGATACGAGAAAAATTATCAGCAACCTCTGGAGCAAGGTGAAGATTGCGGCGAGCAACGCAGGATGACATATCTGAAAAGAAAATTGGCCTCCGACAAACGACGTTTCTGTTCGTTTGTCGGAGGCCGGTTTTGTATGTCACGGTATTACAGAGTCTTTCCTGTCAGCAGCTCGTACGCCTGCAGATATTTGCCGATCGTCTTATCCACGATGTCCTGCGGAAGTGTCCAGTCGTTGCCTGGATTTGCTTTCAGCCAGTCACGGGCGAACTGCTTGTCAAAGGACGGCTGTCCATGTCCCGGCTCGTAGCCATCTGCCGGCCAGAACCGTGAGCTGTCCGGTGTCAGCATCTCGTCACCGATGACAACATTTCCGTTTTCATCGAGACCAAACTCAAATTTTGTGTCAGCGATGATGATGCCGCGGCTCAGTGCGTAGTCTGCACACTTTTTATACAGTGCAATTGTGCAGTCACGCAGCTTTGTAGCGTATTCTTCCCCTTTGCCCGGGAAATACTTTTCCAGATGCGCAATACTCTGTTCAAAAGAGATGTTCTCGTCGTGGTCGCCGATCTCTGCCTTTGTGGACGGAGTGTAGATCGGTTCCGGCAGCTTGTCTGATTCCTTCAGTCCTTCCGGCAGCCTGATTCCGCAGACTGTGCCGTCCTTCTGATAGCTTGCCCAGCCGCTTCCTGTAATGTAGCCGCGTACAATACATTCGATCGGAAGCATGTTCAGTTTTTTACACATCATGCTGTTGCCGTCGAACTGCGGCTGACGGAAGTATTCCGGCATGTCATTTACATCTACGGAGATCATGTGATTCGGAAGAATATCCTCTGTCAGATCAAACCAGAATTTGGACATCTGTGTGAGAACAGTTCCTTTTTTTGTAACGATGTTGTTCAGAATGACATCAAAACAGCTGATGCGGTCTGTCGCCACCATAATCAGGCTGTCACCGTTGTCATAGATTTCGCGTACCTTGCCTTCTTTTACAGGCTTCATAGCTTTCATACTCATACGATTACCTCTCTGAAAAAATTCGATTAAATTCTCCGCCATTAGTTAAACAGATTTTGAACTAAAAATCAATAGGTTTTTGTAATGTCAGACAAAGGAAGCGCAACATATTCTGATAACAGGAAGAAAGCTTTCTGATACAATCCGGCGACAGAACACCAAATTGTAAAGGAAGCACTGTATTATCATCTTATCAGGCAGGAAGAGGTATGGATCGTGTCAGAATGAAATTGCATGCAGCCCAGGTACATCAGAGGGGCATCACAGGAAAAGGTGTGACAGCTTGCATACTCGATTCCGGAATCTGTGGTCATCCCGATTATGCAGACCGGATCATCGCTTTCCGTGATTTTGTTAATGGAAAAAAGGCGTATTACGACGACGCTTCCCATGGAACCCATGTCTCCGGTATTCTCGGCGGCGACGGAAGAAGCAGCAATGGCAGGTACTGCGGCATTGCGCCGGGCTGCAGCCTGATTCATCTGAAGGTGCTGGATCAGCTGGGACAGGGGAGTCTGGAAAATATCATCGATGCAATACGGTGGACCGTGGAGCACCGGAAGCAATACGGAATCCGGATTATGAATATATCGGCAGGGACAACGGGAGAAGCAGGTGAGGAAGGGGCCGGGAGGCTTGTGAGATGGGTGGAGAAAGCGTGGGATGATGGAATTGTGGTGGTGGTTGCCGCAGGAAACATGGGACCGCTTCCCATGACGATTACAGTGCCGGGAAACAGCCGCAAGGTCATTACGGTGGGCTCATCAGATCAGTTTCAGAGACAGCCCAGGGGAAATACCAATGTTAATTATTCTGGCTGCGGTCCGACCAGGGAATGCATCTGCAAGCCGGAGGTCGTGGCGCCTGGCACAGAGATTGTCTCCTGTTCTCCACATTGGGTGCAGGGCAGGTATTACAGTGCGAAGAGCGGGACGTCCATGGCTTCTCCCGCTGTGGCAGGTGCAGCTGCGCTTCTTCTGGAACAGGAACCGGAGCTGACAAATCTGCAGGTCAAAATGCGGTTAAAAGAGTCTGCACAGGATCTGGGATACCCCATACACCGTCAGGGCTGGGGGATGCCTGATCTGAGAAAACTGCTGCAGCTGTGATCTTGATGATATTTACAGGGATGTTGTTGGCATCCCTGCATTTTTCTGGTACAATATGACGAAAGAGGGACTGTTGTTCAAAACAGAATGAGAAATTTCTTTCCGTTTTGCGTCAGTTTCTGAAAAATAAAACTGTTCTGTTGGGAGGGGTTCGATGAGTAAATATATTATGGCACTGGATGCAGGTACGACGAGCAACCGCTGCATCCTGTTTGACAGACACGGAAATATCTGCAGCGTGGCGCAGAAGGAATTCACGCAGTATTTCCCGAAGCCGGGCTGGGTGGAACACGACGCAGATGAAATATGGTCGACACAGCTTGGAGTCGCGGTGGAGGCAATGTCTAAAATCGGAGCGGCAGCGAAGGATATCGCGGCGCTTGGTATCACGAATCAGCGTGAGACGGCGATTGTATGGGATAAGGAGACAGGAATCCCTGTTTACCATGCCATCGTCTGGCAGTGCCGCAGAACGGCAGAATACTGCGATGAGCTGAAATCACGCGGGCTGACAGAAAAGTTCCGACTGAAGACAGGACTTGTCATCGATGCATATTTTTCAGGAACCAAGATCAAATGGATTCTCGACAATGTTCCGGGAGCCCGCAAAAAGGCGGAGGAGGGCAGACTTCTCTTCGGCACGGTGGAGACATGGCTGATCTGGAAGCTGACAAAGGGCGCTGTACACGTGACGGATTATACGAATGCATCGCGTACCATGCTGTTCAACATCAATACACTGGAATGGGATCAGGAAATTCTGCAGGAGCTGGACATTCCTGTCTCCATGCTCCCGAAGGTGGTAGAGTCGAGCTGCGTTTACGGCGTGACGGATGCCGGATTCCTTGGCGGGGAAATTCCGATTGCAGGGGCGGCAGGTGATCAGCAGGCAGCTCTGTTCGGTCAGGCATGCTTCGGAAGCGGTGAGGTAAAAAATACATATGGAACAGGCGGTTTCCTGCTGATGAACACCGGCAGTCAGCCCGTCTTTTCAAAAAACGGGCTTGTGACGACGATCGCATGGGGTGCAGGCGGAACGGTGACATATGCGCTGGAGGGATCTATTTTTGTGGCGGGTGCTGCCATTCAGTGGCTGCGTGACGAGATGCATCTGATCGATTCTGCTCCTGATACGGAATGGATTGCGGGCCGTGTGAAGGACACCAACGGCTGCTACGTCGTGCCGGCCTTTACAGGCCTTGGCGCACCATACTGGGATCAGTATGCCCGGGGATGCATCGTAGGTCTGACCCGGGGCGTTAATAAATACCACATTGTAAGGGCAACACTGGAGTCACTTGCATACCAGACCAACGACGTAATCCGTGCCATGGAGGCGGATTCCGGGATGAAGCTGGCAGGGCTGAAGGTGGACGGAGGCGCCAGTGCTAACAACTTCCTGATGCAGTATCAGGCAGACGTGATTCAGCAGAATGTGCTTCGCCCCCGCTGTATCGAGACGACGGCAATGGGTGCGGCATACCTGGCAGGACTCGCAGTGGGGTACTGGAAGAGCCTGGAGGAAATCCGTGCGAACTGGCAGACAGACCGGGTATTTACGCCGGTGATGGAAAAAGAAGAGTGTGAGCGCAGACTGAAAGGCTGGAACAAAGCGGTCCGCTACTCCTTTGACTGGGCGAAGGATGAGTAGGCACGGTCTGATTCATTATTGACGCGGCAGAAATAAGATGGTAGAATTTCAGCATCTGGTTTTTTAGGAGCAGGGCAAATGCGAAGCATTTTTTAAATGCCCTGCGACGACATGCCGCCGAATCGGCGGGATATTTTGTGATCAGGAGGAGATATTATGGAAAAAATTAAAATGACCACTCCGATCGTCGAGATGGACGGGGATGAGATGACAAGAGTTCTCTGGAAGATGATTAAAGAGGAGCTGATTTATCCTTTTATTGATCTGAAGAGTGAGTATTATGATCTCAGCCTTGAAAACCGTAATGCGACAGATGATCAGGTCACCATTGACAGCGCGAATGCCAACAAGAAGTATGGTGTTGCTGTGAAATGTGCCACAATCACACCAAATGCTGCGCGAATGACCGAGTACAACCTGAAAGAAATGTGGAAAAGCCCGAATGGAACGATCCGTGCGATTCTGGATGGTACGGTGTTCCGTGCTCCCATCATTGTAAAGGGAATTGAACCGTACGTGAGAAGCTGGAAAAAGCCGATCACCATTGCGCGTCATGCATACGGTGATGTTTATAAAAATACAGAAATTGACGTTCCGGGACCCGGAAAGGCTGAACTCGTATTTACCGGGGAGGACGGCACGGAGATCCGGCAGACTGTATTTGATTTCAGGGGACCAGGTGTGCTGCAGGGCATGCACAATCTCGACAGATCTATCTCCAGTTTTGCAAGAAGCTGCTTCAACTATGCACTTGATACGAAGCAGGATCTCTGGTTTGCGACAAAGGATACGATTTCCAAAAAGTATGATCACACATTTAAAGATATTTTCCAGGAGATTTTTGAGGAAGAGTACAGAGATAAATTTGAGCAGGCGGGTATTACATATTTCTACACGCTGATCGACGATGCCGTTGCACGTGTTATGAAGTCAGAAGGCGGCTTTATCTGGGCATGCAAGAATTACGATGGTGATGTCATGAGCGACATGGTATCTTCTGCCTTCGGTTCTCTGGCCATGATGACTTCTGTGCTCGTATCACCGGACGGAAATTATGAGTATGAGGCCGCACACGGAACGGTGCAGCGCCATTATTATAAGTATCTGAAAGGCGAAGAGACATCCACAAACTCTGTGGCAACAATTTTTGCGTGGACAGGTGCATTGAGAAAGCGCGGTGAACTTGATCAGATTCCGGAATTGGGAGAGTTTGCAGACCGCATGGAAAAGGCTGTGGTTCAGACCATCGAGAACGGAAAGATGACGAAGGATCTTGCTTTGATTACGTCTCTGGAGAACGTGACTGTGCTTAACAGTGAGGAATTTATCAAGGCGGTGCGTGCCGCATATGAGAGTCTGAGCTGAAACCACTAAACCACTGTAATAACATTCCAGCAAAATGAACGAAAATATTATTGCGAAAAGTGGCATACTGGAGTATAATCAGATTCAGAAAAGAACAGCAAAATGATTCCTGGGGTGTTCGACAATCCTATTATTTTGAACCTACATTTACTTTAAACGGGATTCTTATATCGCGTCGGCGGATGTCAGGCCTCCGTTTGCAGTGGAAGGCAGAAGTCGGCGCTGCGGTTACCCACCTAGCTTTGCTAGGAGTCAAAATATAGGAAACGGCACTCTGGGGTAAAAAGTTAATAAGGGGCTGCTGCAAAATAGATCCGTATGAAGCTATTTTGCGGTGGTCCCATAATTTTTTTCGGGAGGAATGTATGAACGGAAGGATTCTTGTTGCGGATGATGACAGGCGCATCAATGAGCTTCTTCAGGATATTTTTGCTATGGAGGGTTACGAGGTGCTTTCCGCCAGGGACGGAGAAGAGGCGGTTCATATACTGGAGACAGAGGAAATCGATCTGATGCTTCTGGATGTGATGATGCCGGGGCTGGACGGATGGACTGTTCTGGACTATGCAAAAGACAGTACGATACGAAAATTCTGATGCTCACGGCACTGACCGATGAGGGCAGCGAGGTGCGCGGACTTCGGGAGGGTGCAGATGATTATGTGGCAAAGCCATTTCGCAGGGCAGTTCTGCTGGAACGTGTCAGAAGACTGATCGAAGAGCGCAGAGGAAAGCGGGAGAAAGACATTGTCTTTCAGGGGCTTCGTGTGAGCCGGTCGGAGTGTAAGGTATACGCAGACGATCAGGAATGCAGGCTGACAGGTAAGGAGTATCAGCTTCTTCTGCTGCTGATGCAGAATCACGGTATCGTTCTGAAACGGGATATGATTCTTGAAAAAATATGGGGAATTGCGTACAGCAGAAATGACAGAACCATTGATACACATACCAAGATGCTGAGGCGTTCCATCGGGGATTATGGAGCGTATATCCGTACAATCCGTGGAATCGGATACAGCTTTGAGGGAGAGGTGGAGGAAGATTGAAGAAAAGTATCCGTACAAAAATCAGTGTGCTGTTTCTCTGTGTGATTATCGGCTGCATGGCGATTATGAGTCTTGGATGTGATCTTTTTCTGCGCCCTCTTTTTATTCATGATTCCAAAAAAAGTATGAAACGATACGGGAGTGAGGTATACGCGTCTGTTGAAAATGAGGACGATATGGAAAGTATCAGAATTCTGCTTGATAAGATAAACAATTCTTATCTGATACATACGGTTGTGCTGTCTGCAGATTATAATGTACTGGTCAATGAGAACGGATCTGGAACAGGGACGATTTCAAACAGTATGCAGAGAACCATTGACTGGCTTCGAGAGTATGAGGCGGAAGAAGGGATGGAAGAGCCCTTTTTCCGTGAAAGGTACGATGATAATTACCAGATACGCAGACTGTTTTACGTTCAGAAAACGAAAAACGGCAAGTATGTGATCATGGACAAGGCAGTCAAGGGAATGGAGCAGGACAGCCAGCTTGTCCTGGTTTTTATTACCATTATGGGACTCACAGTAGCTGTTCTTGGGTGTGTATTCTGGAATTTTCTGACAAGACCGTTTGCAGGACAGATGGAGAAAATGAGTCAGATTACCAGAGATATTTCCAGATTGAATTTTGATGAAAAAATCAACTACCACAGTCAGGATGAGCTCGGGATACTGGCGGAATCCATCGATGAGCTCTCGGACCGTCTCAGGGAAAGTATCGAGAAACTTCAGAGCGATATTGAACGCAGAAAGCTCCTGATCAGAAATATTTCTCACGAACTGAAGACGCCGATCACCACCATACGCGGATACGCGGAAAATACACAGATCGTGACGGAAGGTAATGAAAGAGTACAGAAGTATTGTGAAATCATGATTGAAGAATGCGACGAAATCGACCGACCGGTCAGCGAAATGCTTGAGATGTCCCGACTGGAGGACAGTGAAGCGTATGAGCGTACAGTGATAGAGTCGAAGAAACTGTTTGACTCCATCCGTCAGAAGGCTGAGATGGAGTTTCCTGGAATTGAGATTAAGTACCAGACAGAGGACTGTACCATGATGGGAAACGAAAAGCTTCTGGAACGCGCTGTTCAGAATTATATCCGCAATGCTGTAAAATACGGGAAGGCAGACGGCAAAATCACGGTGTTGGGAAGCTGGAATCAGGAAAACTTTCGGATTACCGTCACAAATGAAGGAACGGATATTCCGCAGGGGGAGCTCGATGTGATCTGGGATGTCTTTTATAAAGGAGACAAATCGAGAAAGCGTGATAAGAGTCACGGTGTCGGACTGTCCATTGTACACCAGATTGCAAAACTGCTTCACGGGAATGTGGGTGTAAGCTCACAGGATGGGCTTACAGTATTTTGGATCTGCGTGCCGCTGGTATAAATGCTGAATGCCAAAGTCCTGTATTTCATCCTGAAACAAATGTGAAAGGCATCACCTTTTGATTCTGGCATCATAGAATATTACAGAAAAATTAAAATGTGAAGGAAAAATTACACATACATTACACAAAACGCATGTAACATGGTACAGCATGTACATATGCAGAATTCATGTGACATACGGAGGTAATGATGTTAAACGAGCTGGAAAAAATCCGATATAAGCGGCATTTTCTGCTGGAAGGCTGGGATGAAGAAAAGCAGGAAAAGATAAAAAATACAACTGTATTTGTGGCTGGTGCCGGTGGAACCGGATCACCGACGATTACCATGCTTGCGCTTCTGGGAGTGGGCAGAATACGGATCTGTGATTTTGATGTCTTTGAAGAGTCGAATAAAAACAGGCAGTTTATCCACAGTGTAAGCGGAGATAATGACCGCCTTGGTATGAATAAGGCGGAGTCGGCAGCGCTGACTGTACATAATATTAATCCGAATGTTAAAGTAGAATACTTTGAGGAAAAATTTGATGAGCTCAATGTCGATGAAATCGTCGGTGATGCTCAGATGATTTTCGACTGCGTCGATCGCTTCAAATATAAATTTATTTTGTCAGACTGTGCCGTGAGAAAAAACATTCCGATGCTGTTTTACGGGATTATGGATTACAATATTTTTGGATACATTTTTAATCCTCCGGAAACGGCATGCTTTCACTGCCTGTTTGATGAGCGGAAGGTAAATCTGATAGAACGGGCGGGCTGCAGGAAAGCGAATGTTGCTGTCATGTCACCGACGCTGTTTGCAAGCGCAGGCATCATGATGTCGGAGGCTGTAAAATTGATGATCGGCTATGAAAAGCCTTCTTACAATACATTTTTCTTTGGTTTTGGCAAACGCGAAAAGATATCAGAGGAAAAAGGAACAAGAGCATTTCGATTCTGGAATACACCGTATTTCAATGAACTGTCAAAAAAGCAGGGCCTTGACTTGAAAAGACAGGATCGAGTGGATATGTTCAAGACGATATATGTGCCAAGAAACTGCAGTTGTCCGTACTGTGGCGGAAAAAGTCAGAGCATCATTGACGGGCAGAAAAAAGCTGATAAAAAAATTGAAAAAAGCTGTTGACAAAACAAAAATGCAGTGGTAATATATGACTCGCTGCTGAGGGAAACAGCAGAACACAAACAAAACCAAAGCGAAGCGA
>SFEV01000002.1 GCA_004557975.1 Lachnospiraceae bacterium | reverse complement strand
ACCGGCATTGTTCACCAGAATATCAATGCAACCGTATTTCGAGGCAGCTTCTCGGAACGCATTGCGGACAGATTCCAAATTGGACAGGTTGGGGCTGATACCCGCAACTGTTGCATTAGGGTATTTTTCTTTCAGCTGCGCAACTGCTTTGTCAGCAGAACCTTGCGAATGATATATCGTCTTCTACAATCAGTATTTGCTCCATTTAGTTTCCCTCTGAGTAAAATTTCAAATGAGATATCCTGTTTCTTTTTCCATTTATTTTACAGAGTACCGATCAATAAGGCAAGGTTTTCTTATGCGTTGTTTCAGATAGGATCCGGGCAGTTTTGTGGAATGGGGGGAATCAGAATTGAGAACGGGAAAATGCCTTGTTTGCAAAATAGTAACATGATACAATAAAAATATTGGCTGAGAGATGAAAAGAAGGCACTATACGTTGTATAGTGAATAATGGGAATGGTGATAATGGTGGAAAATGGCTTGTTGCAACAGACAAAATTAATTGAGCGGCATGATAATAATCCAGGAAAGAAGCATAATTATGATATTACGTATTATGATATCATGCATGGTGAAAGGAAAGTGGCAGAGATTAATACACGGGGAGAGGCCACTGTTCTGAGTGAGAGGTTTATTCCTTATGATCTTTATTTGGAGAATGATCGGGATTTTGATACGCTGATCAATAATATGAATAATTTTTATCATTGGTGCGCATCCCGTGTGTTGTCTTTTGACAGGAAATATGCCAAGGAAATTCTGAACAGTATTGGAATGGCACAGGCAGTGACAGACCGTGATCGCGCTAAAATATCATTATCCTATCACTGTGTATCTCTGACGGATATTTACTGGGTAAAAAAGAGTGATGAAGAAATCTCCTATGAAAAGATAAATTTATATGATAATTCCCTGAATGAGGCGGTCGTAGAGCTTTCTTTGCGTGGAAAGCCGATGACGGTGACGAATCAGGAACTGGCACCTGATTTGTCTACAAAGGGCTGCTTTCCCAAAGCCTGGATCAGAAGAGAAAAAGATTTTATTTTATTAAAAGACGGCGGAGAGGATACTGTTCAGAAAGAACTTCTGGCAAGCAGATTATGCCAATGTTTTGATTTTAAGCAGGTGATATATAATGAAGGCTTTTATGATGGGCAAAAAGTCACTGAGAGTAAAATTATAACCTCCCAACAATATTCTATTGTTTCCAGGATGGCATTTGAAATATATGCGCAAAATCATGACCTGGATGTAGTGGATGAGTGTCTGAGGATAGACAAAGAGACGTACTATGGTATGAATATACTGGATTATCTGGTTGGCAATATAGACCGGCATCCGGAAAACTGGGGGTTCCTGATTGATAATCAGACCAATAAATATATTTCGCTGTATCCGATTATGGATTTTAATCAGAGTTTTGGCGGTTATGACACGATAGAGGGAGCGAACTGCCAGACTGTTTATCCTGAGAAAAAGACGCAGCGGGAAGCAGCTGTTGAGGCGGTCAGAAATATTGGGTTACATCAGATTAAAGATATAGATGGTGATCTTTTTGGAGATAAAACAGAATGGAAAGCAATGTTTTTTCAAAGACTTGACGAATTAAAAAATTGTAAATGATTTTGAATAAATTATATGCCGCAGGAGGAAAATATGCGTCTGGAAAATATTTTTAACGATTTTGTCAAATACATTCAGAGTGAAAAGTTGTTTATTGAGGGGATTGCCATTGCAGATGAGAAAAGTGTGCTGCTGGAGCACCATTTCACACCCGATCTGCCGCGAAACATTTATTCCCATACGAAAAGCTATATGTCAACAGCGGCCGGGATCGCAATCGCTCAGGGGAAACTGGCGCTTGAAACAAAACTGGTGGATTTGTTCCCGGAATATGTGCCGGAAAATCCGGATGACAGGCTGCTGCGAATCAGTCTGAAAAATCTGCTCACAATGTCCAGTGGATTCGGGCATCCATATCTGATGAATCAGGACAGAAGAAACGGAACGGGAGTGCCGGATTATCTTGCTTATATGATGAGCCGGCCTGTGGAGACGGAGCCGGGAGAGAAATTCGTTTATTCTTCTGCTGACAGTATTCTGGCGGGACGTATGGTAGAAAAGGCAGTCGGAATGAGACTGGGAGAATATCTGTATGATCACCTGTTCTCAAAAATGGGACAGGGATGGCCTGTATGGGAACATGACCCGCAGGGGCATCCGAATTCAGGCGGCGGCATATTTATGAGGCTTGCGGATATGATGAAGCTGGGTCAGCTTTATCTGGCAGAGGGAATATGGGAAGGAGAACATCTTGTGGATGCAGGCTGGATCTCTGAAGCCTCATCGAAGCAGATAGATATAGATCCGGAAAACGATATCTGGCGCTGCGGATACGGATATCAGTTCTGGATGTCACCCTATCCCGGCTCATATCGGGCAGACGGAGCTTATGGTCAGATATCTACTGTGCTGCCTCAGCAGGGACTCGTCATAGCGATTCAGTGTCCTGAGTATGGTGACTTTGAGCAGGTAAAGGCAGCGCTTCATGAGAAGGTGCTCCTGCCTGTATGCGATATGTAAAACCTCAGAATAAAAACCTGATTGTTGTACAGAAAAAATATGCGGCTTTGAGCCATTTGCATGGCAAAAAGCCGCAGAATACTTTTATTTCCCCAGTCTCATTTTGAAATCTTCATAGCCAAAGTCCGTAAGCTTTTCAAGCTCTCCGTGAATGGTTTTTCTCCAGATGTCCGGAAGCGGCATGCCGTTAAAGGTGTTATTCTTGCAGGTTGAGTAAATCGCCATATCTCCGAAGAGAAGAAGATCGCCGATGTGAAGTTCATCACAGAAGCCATATTGTCCGATAACATCTCCGGCAAGGCAGGTTGGCCCTGCCAGAAGGAAGGAATATTTTCCGCTTTTGATCCCGGTTTCTCCGTATAATGGCGGCAGGTAGGGCATTTCGATGACATCCGGCATATGGCAGGCGGCGCTGACATCCAGGATGGCAATACGGGTATCGCCATTTTGTACAATGTCGAGCACACGGCTTGCAAGGAACCCTGCGTTGAATGCCACGGCCTCGCCCGGTTCCAGATATACTTCCACATTCCATTTGTTTTGCGCATCTGTAATCAGCTGCTCCAGAAGGGCAATATCATAATTGTCCCGTGTAATATGGTGTCCGCCGCCCATATTCAGCCATTTCATTTGAGGAAGGATGTCTCCGAATTTTTCTTCCACAGCTTCCAGAGTCAGTTTTAATGCATCAGAGTTCTGCTCGCAGAGAGTATGAAAGTGCAGTCCATCCAGAAGTCCGATCAGATCACCGGTCATCTGCTCATTCCAGACGTCTCTGGTGGTGCCGAGGCGGCTTTGGCAGGAACACGGATCATAGATTTCGTGTCCTTCCTGTGTGGAACACTGAGGATTGATGCGAAGGCCGATGCTTTTTCCGTGATCTTTTGCCGCCTGTCCGAATTTCTTCAGCTGCCCCGGAGAATTAAATACAATGTGGTCGGCATATTTTAAGAGTTCATCGAATTCGTCATCCCGGTATGCGGCACAAAATACATGCACTTCTTTTCCGGGCATTTTTTCGGCCCCCAGTCTTGCCTCGTACAGCCCACTGGCTTCTGTCCCGGAGAGATAGCCGGACAGAAGGGGGTAAAAGTCATAATTGGAAAACGCTTTCTGTGCCAGCAGAATTTTGCAGCCGGTGTTTTTTATGACGGATAAGAGGATTTCACCGTTTCTTTGCAGACCTGCTTCATCGATGATATAGCAGGGGGTAGGCAAATCTGAAAACAGTTCCTCTGGCGTTTTTTCCTGCAGCAGACGAAAAGCAGGGCGGTAATCCACTGTTCCCATCATCAGTCCACCAGTACCGGATGATGACTTTCGCTGCGCGGAAGCCCGTATTTGTCCAGTGCTTCAAGGAACGGATCCGGATTAAATTCTTCTACAGTGTGGACGCCGGGCGTATTCCATCTGCCTGTCAGAAGCATCAATGCTCCGCACATGGCAGGAACACCGGTTGTATAGCTGATTGCCTGGCTTCCGACTTCGCGGTAGCATGCCTGGTGATCACATACGTTGTAGATATAGTAAGTCTTTTCTCTGCCGTCTTTTTTTCCCGTAAAAATACAGCCGATATTCGTTTTGCCGTGTGTGCGGGGCCCGAGACTTGCCGGGTCCGGTAAGAGTGCCTTTAAAAACTTGATCGGCACGATTTCCTGTCCTTCAAACCGGATGGGAGTGGTGGAAAGCATTCCTACATTTTCAAGGCATTTCATATGGGTAAGGTAACTTTGTCCGAAGGTCATAAAGAAGCGGATTCTTTTTACTTCCGGGATATTGAGCGCCAGAGATTCGATTTCTTCGTGGTGGAGAAGATACATATCCTTCTGTCCCACGCAGTCAAAATCATATTCACGTTTGATGCTCATGGCGGGAATCTCCACCCAATGTCCGTTTTCCCAGTAGCTACCCGGTGCAGAAACTTCACGTAAATTTACTTCCGGATTAAAATTGGTTGCAAAAGGATAGCCGTGGTCGCCGCCGTTGCAGTCAAGGATGTCGATGGTATCAATGGTGTCGAATTCGTGTTTTTTTGCATAAGCACAGTAGGCCTGTGTGACGCCCGGGTCGAAACCGCAGCCGAGAAGGGCCGTGAGGCCTGCCTGCTCGAATTTTTCGCGGTATGCCCACTGCCAGCTGTAATCAAAATAGGCAGAGAAGCCCTGCTCTTTACAGCGCTTTTCATAGATTTCACGCCATTTCGGATCATCTGTATCTTCCGGCTCGTAATTGGCTGTATCCATGTAATTGACACCACAGGCAAGACACGCATCCATAATGGTAAGATCCTGGTATGGAAGGGCAATGTTCATGACAAGATCTGGCCGGAAGGAATTGATGAGATCAATGACCTGGGATACATCATCTGCATCCACCCGGGCGGTGGTGATCTTTGTGGAAGTTTTTCCCTGAAGATGGGCGGCCAGCTCATCGCATCTGGATTTTGTTCTGCTTGCGATACAGAGCTCGGTAAAGACCTCACTCACCTGACAGCATTTTTTGATTGCTACGCCGGCAACACCGCCGCATCCGATTACTAATACTCTGCTCATTTTAATCTCTCCTTATCTGTTTTATCTGTTGAACTGATTATCATGTAACTCATTTGTATAAAGCTAATAACAGCTCACGCATTACTTTGCAGGCTGTTGCTGTGGAAACCCCGCTCTGATCCAGCATGGGTGCCAGTTCATTGATGTCTGCGCCTACCACGTTTGTCCGGCAGACTTCCAGGATGGCAGACAGAAGCTGCATAAATGTTACACCGCCTGCTTCCGGCGTTCCGGTACCGGGAAAGACAGAGGGATCAAGGCAGTCCAGATCTATGGTGAAATACACCGGAACGGAGGATTCCTCCAGGGTGCGCACGAGTTCTGAAAGACCTTCAAAATGGAAAGGGTGCATATCCGTATGCTTTCCGGCAAATTCAAATTCGGCTTTTTCACCGCTCCGGATACAGAACTGATGAATCCGGTTGTCCCCGAGAAGATCATGACATCTTCTGATGACGCAGGCATGGCTTAATTTTGCTCCAAGGTAATCATCCCGGAGGTCGGCGTGGGCATCGAAATGGATGATATGAAGATCGGGATATTTATTGAGTACTGCCCTCACAGCACCCAGAGTTACAAGATGTTCGCCCCCGATCATCAACGGGAGCTTATGATCATTCAGGATTTTTGCAGTCCGGTTTTCGATGTCAGAAAGCGCGGCTTCGGAGCTTCCGAAGCAAAGCTCCAGATCACCGCTGTCGAATACTGCACAGTCCGTCAGATCCTTATCCTGGTACGGGCTGTAAGTTTCGAGACCGAAGCTTTCATGGCGGATTGCGGAAGAACCGAATCTTGCTCCGGGGCGAAAACTGGTGGTGGAGTCAAAAGGAGCACCGAACAGAACGATGATGGCATCCTCATAACTGCTGTCACACCCAAGAAAGGTTTCTACATTTTTTTTCATTTCACTCAACCTCCTCAAGCATTTTTTCCAGAAAAGCAGGAAGATAAAATGCTCCGATATGTAATCTGGTCGTGTAATATTTTGTCTCCAGATTCAGTAAACGCCATTTCTCACCGTTGAAATCGTCAATGGGATGATATTTTTTGCTGGCAAATCCAAAGAGCCAGTATCCGGCGGCGTAGGTGGGAATGTGTGCCTGATACACACGGCTGATGGGAAAGGTGCTTACGATCCGCTTGTGGCTTCTCTGCATTTCATCGGCATCATGTTTGTAAAAGGGGCTTCCCTGCTGGTTGACCATAATACCGTCCTCCCGGAGAGCGTTATAGCAGATACCGTAAAACTCGCGGGTGAAGTACCCTTCCGACGGTCCGAAAGGATCCGTGGAATCTACGATGATCAGGTCATATTCATTTTTACAGCGCCTGATAAAGCGCAGCGCATTATCAAAATAGATATGTACGCGGCGGTCATCAAGACGGCAGGCATTTTCGGGAAGATAGGTACGGCAGGCCTCGATCACAAGTGCATCCATTTCCACCAGGTCAATCCTCTGGATACTGTCATATCTGGCCAGCTCTTTGACGACTCCTCCGTCCCCGGCACCGATGACCAGAACATCTCTGACATCCGGGTGCACTGCCATGGGAACGTGGGTGATCATTTCATCGTAAATAAATTCATCTCTTTCTGTCAGCATGACATTTCCGTCGAGGGTGAGCACACGGCCGAATTCCGGCGTGTCAAAAATATCAATTTGCTGATAGTCGCTTTTTTTCGAATACAGGTGTCTGTTGATCCGGATGCTGTGCTTTACATCAGGTGCATGAAATTCACTGAACCATAATTCCAATTTTTCCAATCCTCCTTACTGCAAGACGTTGATATTCAGAATTTCCGGATCTTCCGGTCCGGTCATGGAACACCCTTTGACTTTGGCGTATCGAATATAATCAAGGATTTCCGCGGTAATGCGTTCACCCGGAGCCAGAATCGGAATGCCCGGCGGATAACACATGACAAATTCGCTGCAGACACGACCGATACTTTCCTCCAGAGGAATGCTGACTTTTCTGGCATAGAATGCTTCCTGGGGACTTGTGATCACTTCGGGAGCAATATATTCCTGGCTGAGAAGCCCGCTGCTGTCTGTCTGATACCTGCGGTGAATTTCCGCAAGAGCGCTTACGAGACGTTCCAGCTCCTGAGGACGGTCGCCGATGGACAGATAAGCCAGGATGTTTCCGATATCGCCGAACTCAATCTGGATATCATATTCATCACGCAGAATATCATACACTTCTATTCCTGCAAGGCCGATGTCCCTGGTATGTACACTCAGCTTCGTGGGATCAAAATCAAAAACAGAATTACCGTTTATAAGTTCTCTGCCAAAAGCATAATATCCGCCTATGGCATTGATCTCTTCTCTTGCATAATCTGCCATGGCCACGACTCTGGCAAATACTTCCCTGCCTCTGAGGGCAAGATTGCGTCTGCTGATATCCAGGCTGGACATCAGAAGATAACTGCCGGAGGTAGTCTGTGTCAGGTTGATAATCTGTCTGACATGGCCGGGATTAATGCCGGGCCCTGTCAGAAGAAGACTTGACTGGGTCAGGCTTCCGCCGCTTTTATGCATGGATACTGACGCCATGTCAGCACCGGCTTTCATTGCAGCCAGGGGCATATTTTCCCCGAAGTAAAAGTGGGTGCCGTGGGCCTCATCCACAAGGCAGTACATTCCGGCATCGTGTGCCATTTTTACGATGGCTTTCAGATCACTGCAGATACCGTAATAGGTAGGGTTGTTTACAAGTACGGCAACCGCATCCGGATTTTCGGCGATGGCCCGGGCTACCTGTTCCCGCTGCATCCCCAGCGAAATACCAAGCCTGCGGTCAACCTCCGGATTTACATACACAGGGACTGCACCGCATAAAACAAGTGCATTGATGACACTGCGATGAACGTTGCGGGGCATAATAATTTTATCACCGCGTTTACAGGCAGATAACACCATGCTCTGTACGGAGCTCGTAGTTCCGCCCACCATCAGAAATGCATGGGCCGCTCCGAAAGCATCTGCCGTGAGAATTTCCGCTTCACGGATAACGGAAACAGGATGGCACAGATTATCCAGCGGTTTCATGCTGTTGACATCGATACTGACACACTGTTCTCCGAGAAAGGCAGTCAGCTCCGGATTTCCCCGCCCGTGTTTATGCCCGGGAACATCAAAAGGCACCACACGCATATGGCGGAAGGTCTGGAGTGCCTCGTAGATCGGGGCACGATTCTGATCATATTTCTTCTTTTCTTCCATATCACATTTCACCTCGTAAATGATGAGTTGTGGTCAATTACCTTCTGACTCCGGAATAAAAAAACGCAGGCTGCAATTACACAACCTGCGTTTATCATAGTCTGATTAAAACTTTTATAAAAAAGCCTGCAAACGGATACTCAGAAGCAGAGCCTTCGTTTCAGAATACCAGAGTGGATATAGGGCATCAGAGTCTATATAGCAATAAAACTTTTACTACTCTTTATTGACCATTTCACAAGTTTGCGTAATAAACGCATTTCGGTTATGAAGTAACCAACTTATAAAACTGAGCTTTTAACTCAATCAATAAGGCGGCAGGCCGCCAATCGGCAGTGGACCCGGCTGTCCGTATGGCCTTAACTCAAAAGAGTGGTCCGTAATAATCGCTTGAAAGACTCTGCGGCAAAAGGCTCGATCCCCTGTGCCATCCTGTCTCAAAATTTAGTTTATAATACTACCAGAAACCGGAATCAGTCAAGATTTTTTTATACGAAAAATCAGTATTTCCTGAAATTTATTTTCCGGTGCTGCTGCCATGCCGCGAGGTGTTTTCGCGCAGAATGCGCGGAAATCCCGAGGGTATCACGCGCGAAACTGCATGAAATGCAGTTTCTGTGCATCGCGAAGCGTGTTGCTGCGAACGAAGTGAACAGTAACATATAATGTATATATTGCGTAAAAAAATGTGTTTAAACTGGATAATATGGCTATTATGTGTTATACTTAAGTGCGTATTAATTGCAGACCTGTGTTATATGCTTGTTTTTATTTTTTCTTCAAAGTGCAGAGGGAGAGAGGATAACAAAAGCAGATAATTATAAGGTTTATAAATCAATTTCGTAAGGAAGGTGAGCAATTGGAAAACTATACTAAGTATAAGTTGAAAGAGACAGATGAACTGGTGTCCTTACTGGCCGATAAGGACAATCTGTTTGTCGTTGCTTGTAACAAATGCTTCAAGGAATTTGAGTCCATTGACGAACCGGATTGCGGCGAGTTTGAGAAGCTCGCTGCCGAGCAGGGCAAAACAGTAACAGGCAGTGTAAAGGTTGATTTTCTGTGCAACAAATATCACACCGAGAAAGAACTGCTGGACCTGATTCCGGAAGGTACGGAAAATATTATTGTAATTTCCTGTGGTCTGGGTATTCAGACAGTTGCGGATCTGGCAGGAAAACCCGTATATGCGGCCAGCAATTCACTGAATTATACGGGACATCACGGTATGGCACTGACAAAGAAGAGCTGTGATGCATGTGCACAGTGCTACCTGAATATCACCGGCGGAATCTGTCCCATCGTTGACTGCTCCAAGAGCCTTGTCAACGGACAGTGCGGCGGCGCAAAGGATGGAAAATGTGAGGTAGACTGCAACAAGGACTGCGCATGGGAAAAAATCTACAGAAGACTGGAAAAGCAGGGTCGTCTGGAAGAATTTTTAAACCAGCCGGTTCAGGTAAGAGATTACTCAAAGGTTAACTTCAAGGTTATCAGCGAATATGTGAAATCTATCCGTGAGGAAAGACTCGACGGCTATCACGGCGGTGTTCATCCGTCAGAGCGCAAAGAGTTCAGCGAGCATATCGCACTGGAAAGATTCCCGGAACCGAAGACAGTGGTTATCTCCATGTCACAGCATCTGGGTGCTCCGGCCAATCCGATTGTTCAGGTGGGCGACACCGTCAAAGTCGGACAGAAGATTGGCGAAGCAGCAGGCTTCATCAGTGCGCCTGTTCATTCCAGCGTCAGCGGTACTGTCATTGCAGTTGAACCGCGTCTTCATGCGACGAGAGGCGGCGAGATGATGGCCGTAGTGATTGAGTCGGATGGAAAGAATACTCTGCACGAATCTGTAAAACCGAATAAAGATCTTGACAGTCTTACACCAGATGAAATTATCGATATCATCCGTGAGGCAGGAATTGTAGGTATGGGCGGTGCCGGATTCCCGACATGCGTCAAATTAAAACCTGCGAAGCCGGTGGATACGATTCTTCTGAACGGCTGCGAATGTGAGCCCCTGCTGACCGCGGACCACAGAGTGCTTCTGGAGTTTGCAGATGACATTATCTTTGGTCTGAAGGCAATTCTCAAAACAACAGGTGCTGAAAAGGGTCTTATTGTAATTGAGGACAACAAGCCGGATGCCATCGAACTGATGCAGGCCAAGGTGGCTGACTGCGACAACATCGATGTTGTGGTTGCCAGGACAAAATACCCGCAGGGTGCTGAGAAGACGCTGATCAAGCGCGTTATGGGAAGACAGGTACCGCGCGGAGGTCTGCCTGCAGATGTAGGCGTTGTAGTGGATAACATCAGTACAGTAAAGGCTATCTCCGACGCAATTCAGAAGGGTATGCCGCTGATTGAGCGTGTTGCGACTGTGACCGGTGAGAAGATTAAGAAGCCGGGCAACTATATCGTGAAGATCGGTACAAGCGTAAAAGAGCTGATCGATTACTGCGGCGGTACGACTGACGACGATGTTCTGATCAAGATGGGCGGACCGATGATGGGCTTTGCTCTTCCTGATGTGAATGTGCCTATGATGAAGGGCTCCAATGGTATTATTGCCATTGACACGGATCAGACAAAGGAAATGCCGTGTATCAAATGCGGACGCTGTGTGGATGTATGTCCGATGGATCTTTCTCCGCTGTATTTCGCAAAATATGCGGATGAGGAGAACTGGCAGGGCATGAAAGACAAAAATGTCATGGATTGTGTTGAGTGCAGATGCTGCGAATACATCTGTTCCTCAAAGATTCCGATTGTTACCAAGATTAAAGCCGGAAAGAATGCAGTAAGGGGGATGAAGTGATATGTTAATTACCCAGTTAAAAGCAAAGGAAACTATCGTATCACTGGTGGACGGAAAAAAGGTTTTCATCATTAACTGCCAGGGATGCAAGGAAGTCCGTTTTCCGGAAAAAGAAGCCGTAGAACTCCAGAAGGAATTGGCTGCAGACGGGAACGTGACCGGAATTATCACAACTGATTACATATGTAACCCGGAAAATATGAAGCTGCGTCTCCAGAAGCATATGGATGAGATCAAGGCTGCCGATGTGGTGCTGGTATTCTCCTGCGGTGTCGGCGTACAGACAATTGCCGAGTACCTGGAGGATAAAAAGGTGTGCGCAGCATGCGATACTTACCCGATGCCGGGATTCCAGGGCGTAACACCGCTGGAATACGACTGCAAACAGTGCGGCGAATGCTATCTGAACCTGACAGGCGGAATCTGTCCGATCACAGCCTGTTCCAAGAGCCTTGTCAACGGACAGTGCGGAGGCTCCAAAGACGGAAAATGTGAAGTGGACGGTAATATGGAGTGCGGCTGGGAACGTATCTACAGACGCCTTGCACAGATCGGACGTCTGGATGTACTGAAATGCCCGGTTCAGGTGCGCAATTACGCAACAGATGATGAAGTGTCTAAATAGGGAAACCATTAAAATTTAAAATGATTGGAGTAATGTATAATGAAAATTACTGAGTTATTTGAACGTGGTGAGTTTGTAGTTTCTGCGGAAGTAGGACCGCCAAAAGGAATTCATGTTGAGCATTTGCTGGAAGAGGCAAAGACATATTTAACCGGTGTTCATGCTGTGAATGTGACAGATAATCAGTCCTCCGTTATGCGTCTCGGTTCTCTGGCTATGTGTAAGGTTCTGAAGGATGCAGGACTGAATCCTATTTTCCAGCTGGCCTGCCGCGACAGGAACCGTATCGCTCTGGAGTCAGATCTTCTGAGCGCAGCAATGCTGGGTATTGATAATGTTCTTGCTCTGACAGGAGACCACACAAAGATGGGTGATCATCCGCAGGCAAAACCGGTATTTGACCTGGATTCCGTTTCTCTGCTTCATACAATGAAGCTTCTGGAAGAGGGCGAGGACCTTGGCGGAAGCAAACTGGTAGGAGAGCCGCCTAAATTTGCAAAGGGTGCCGTTGTATCACCGTGCAGCGATTCTGTGGATGCACAGCTTGCAAAAATGGAGCGCAAGGTTATGGCCGGCGCAGATTACTTCCAGACACAGGCTGTTTTTGAGCCGGAGAAATTCATCAAATTTATGGAGAAGGCAAAACAGTTCGGCAAGCCGGTTCAGGTAGGAATTATCATTCCGAAGTCAGCAGGAATGGCAAAATTCATGAACAACAACGTTGCCGGCGTTCATGTTCCGGATGAGATGATTGAGGAGCTGAAAGCAGACAAGGAAAAGACAAAAGCAGGTATCACCGGAGTGGAGATTGCTGCACGTATTATCAAAGAATGTAAGCCGTACTGTCAGGGCGTACATATCATGGCTCTGGGATGGGAGTCCAAGGTACCGGAACTCCTGAAACAGGCTGGAATTTAACAGAGACAGGTTGATTTATTCACCGGCAGGCTGTGTGTCTGCCGGTGTTTTTGGGTGCGCCCGAGAATAGAATACAGTCAAAGGAAAGAGATATGTTTGCTGAGTTGCGCCATATGTATGGTGTGATAAAGCGGCATGTCTCTTTTTGGCTTTAATGAGGGGATTTGTTGAATAAACACAAAGTGGTTTGAACCAAAAACGAAAAAGCATATGAGAAATGCATAAAAAAGAGGAAAATAATTCGTAGATAACAACTAAAATGACAGTAAAAAATGTTAAAAGCTTGACACTTATAAACCGATGTGCTATGATTGTGAAAAATGACGAATAAAAACTGAAAAAAACAAATTTTTAGAGATTATAAAAACACAAAAATTGTGCATAAGTTATATTTTAACCTTTGCTTTTGGGTTAACCCAAAAGAACAAAATGTTAATAATATACAAAAAATCAAAGATCGAATACATGGTAAAAATTACCAATAAGAACTGAAAAGTAAGACGAATTGGACAGGAGATATGGTATGAATCAGGAAAATAAAGAAATAGCAGACGCACTTCGCAAAGAAGTGAGACAACTCCAGTCAGACCGTCTGATTAAGCTGGAATCGGAGAGAAAGCTCGAGCAGCGATTAAACGTAGGAAGACAGAGAATTCGAGAAGTGATTAATCAGCTTGTCTCAGAAGGATTATTGATTAAGTATGAGGGGAAGGGCACATATATTGCCCCGATTGTAAAAAATAAGCATGTGAATCTGCTCAGTTCTCCGACAATTAAGCCGAATGATCCGTTCTACAACCGGATGCTCATGGAACTGACAGGATATGCAGCGAAGAACTGAAGGTCATGGTCCCCATGATTGCACCGGTGCTGATGATCGGGAAATTTAAAGAGGAAGATATTGAGAAGATCAAAAAAATATATACAAGAATCATTTCTTTTGAGAATTATCCGGACCATGACGATTTCGCACAGATATATTTTGATCATTTTAAAATCGGCATCAATGCGGCTAAGGTACTGGCTGCTTACGGGCATAAAAAGGCTATACATATTACGGGGCCTGAACGGTATGCTTCCGCGCATTACCGGAAAAACGGATTTATCCGCGGGTCGCGTAAAAGCGGGATTGAGTATGTGATCCTTGAGAGCAAAATGAATTTCAACGGGGGATTTGTTCTTGCGGATCAGGTGGCCAATCTCGTGACACACCGTAAATTTACTGCAGTCTTTGCGGCAAATGACTGGATGGCGATTGGATTGATCCAGGCACTGAGAAACAGAGGGATAGAGGTCCCTGATCAGGTATCAGTGCTGAGTGTGGACAATATTCCTCTGGCCAGTCAGTTTGCGCCTGCACTGACTACATATTCGCTGGATGCAAATATGGTAATTGCAGAATGCTTTTCTCTGATGGATATGGCAGAGGGCAGTGAGGAGGATATAAAGTTTCATAAAAGAATCATCCTGCAGCCGCGCCTGATCACCAGAGATACCCTGAAAAAACTGGAAACAGGCAGTACAGACAATTGATGTAGCAAAAGCAAAGAAAAACAAAGGAAAGTGAGGGAACGAAATGAAAAAAAGAAGAATGATGGCATTATTGCTGAGTGCATGTATGGCAGTTAGTACACTGGGAACCGGCATGACCGTATCGGCAGAAGAGCAGACACGCGGAGGAGTCGGAGACGGACAGTACAAGGAATCCCCGCTTGTACATGAGATGGTGGAGAATGGCGAACTTCCGGCAATCGAAGATCGTCTCCCGGAGGAACCGGCAGTCGTGGAAGTTGATGAGATCGGTATCTATGGCGGCACGTATGTGGGAGCTGCTTTCGGACCGAGCAGTGGACAGGTAGATACAGAGGGACTGAGATTCCAGTCTATTCTGACCATTGAGGAGGATCTGAAGACATTCAAGCCGAACCTGATTCAGTCCTACGAGATTAATGATGATTCTACAGAGTTTACGCTTCACCTGAGAAAGGGCATGAAGTGGTCCAACGGAGATCCGTTCACGACGGATGACTGGATGTTCTGGTACAACGACATTCTGATGAACACGGATATCAACTCATCTGTGGATGCAGCTTACTGCAGTAACGGCGAGCCGATGACGTATGAAGCATTGGACGAGTATACACTTGTGATTAAGTTTACGGAGCCGAACCCGGCATTCGAGATCACAATGGCACGTTATTCTACCAATATTATCCGTACCTTCTTTGCTCCTAAGGAGTATCTGTCCAAGTGGCACAAGACATACAACCCGGATGCAGACGCACTGGCAAAAGAAGAGGGATATGAGTCATGGATTCTCTGCTTCAAGGCACATCTGGACAACAGCCAGGCACAGACTGACTGCGAAGCACCGGATGTATATCCGTGGGTGCTTGACCGGATCGATTCAAACGGTAATAAGTTCTTTGCCCGCAATCCGTACTATCATGTAGTAGACCAGGAAGGCAACCAGCTTCCGTATATCGACGAGCAGGAAGCCCTGATCGTACAGGATAAAGATGTACGTGCATTGAAGCTGATCAGCGGTGAAATTCACGCGGCAGGCGAGAATCCGCTTCCGGTATCTGATTACACAATGCTCAAAGAGAATGAGGCAAACGGAGACTACACGGTATATCTGTTCGAGAACACGAGAGGTTCTGACTGTGCATTCACTTTCAACATTACAGATCAGGATGAGAACCTCAGAGAAATCTTCAATAACGTGAAATTCCGTCAGGCAATGAGCTATGCTCTTGATCGTCAGACGATCAATGAAACTCTTTACTACGGAAAAGGTACTGTGAGACAGGCTACAGCTTCTGCAGATACTTCCTTTATGAAAGAAGAGTTTGAAACTGCTTTTATCGAGTACGACGTAGATAAGGCAAATGCACTGCTTGACGAGTGCGGATATGAGTGGAACGGTGCACATACGGTTCGACTGATGCCGAACGGAGAAGAATTCAATATCACTCTTGAGACAATCGAGGAATTTATTCCTGTATCTGAGATGGCATGTGAGTACTGGAATGCAGTTGGTATCAAAGTAAATCTGAAACAGGTAGAACGTACGTATTATCTGGAAAGAGGTATTGCAAACGAGCGTGATATGCAGGCCTTTACAATGGACAGCGTTGGTGAATTCAATCTGAGTGGTCAGGCATTCAGCCGTCTGCGTCCGGGTAATGCATTTGATGATCTTGAGTTCATGCGGGCTTACAAGGATTACTGGGACAGCAACGGTGCAAATGGAGAACAGCCGCCAGAGGATATTGATCAGCTTCACAGCGACTGCCTGAAATTCGGTACACTGTCCAGCTCTGATCCGGAGTATGCACCTCTTGGTGAAAGCATTCTCCAGAGAATCAGCGACCAGTGCTGGTTCATCGGTGTGACAGTTTCTCCGAGACTTGTTATCATCAGCAACCGCCTCGGCAATACTCCGACCGAAGGTACATTCGCAAATGACTATAACTTCTGGAAACCGTACCGCGGCGATACCTGGTATTTCAAGTATTGATTTAGGAACAGAGCGATATCATGGCTGTAAAGCGGACAGAGATGACAGTCTGACTGTTATCTGACAGGAACTGCGGGGTATGATGCCCCGCAGCCTGTCAGGAATCCGGCACAGCTGCGCTGTCTGGAGGAGAAGGAGGGCATGGCTTAATGAAAAAATACATATGTAAAAGATTTATTTATATGATCATTTTGCTGGCGATTATGTCTGTGTTCGCATTCGTTGTGATTCAGCTTCCGCCAGGAGATTATCTGACATCTTATATTGCGAATCTGCAGCAGCAGATGGGAAACGTGGATGAGTCTGTAATTGTCAGCCTGAGGCAGCAGTACGGAATGGATAAACCGATGTGGCAGCAGTATTTTCTCTGGATGAGAAATATGTTCCGCGGTGATTTTGGACAGTCCTTCCAGTGGAACCAGCCTGTAGGTACACTGATTGCGACCAGAATGCCCATGACCATTGTGCTGTCGGTGATTACTCTGCTGTTTGCATATGCGTTTGCGGTTCCGATCGGTATTTATTCTGCAAGGCACCAGTATTCAATCGGAGATTACGCCGCTTCAATTCTGGGATATATCGGACTCGCGACTCCCAGTTTTTTCCTGGCATTGATTCTGATGTATTACAGCAACCGCTATCTGGGGCTCAGCGTGGGCGGCTTTTTCTCGCCGGAATTTCAGAATGCACCCTGGAGCCTTGCAAAACTGTGGGATCTGTGCAAGCATCTGCCGATCCCGGTCATTGTTATCGGCCTTGCGAGTATGGCGAATGTTATCAGAATACTAAGAGCGAGTCTCCTGGATGAGCTGAAAAAGCCGTATGTGGTGGCAGCCAGAGCCAGAGGCTTGAAAGAAAATAAAATGATCTACAAATTTCCGGTGCGCGTGGCACTGAACCCGATTATCAGTTCTATCGGCAGTATTCTTCCGGGAATTGTATCCGGTGCGACGGTGACGGCCATTGTACTTGATATCCCCACTGTCGGTTCTCTGTTGTACAATGCACTGCTTTCTCAGGATATGTATCTAGCAGGTGCGAGTGTTCTGATGCTGACGGCAATTACGATCGTCGGTACCTTTATCTCGGATATTCTGCTTGTGGTGGTTGATCCGAGAATCCGGTTACAGTAGAAGAGGGAGGAAATCACATGGCGTTCGGTAAAAAGAAAAAAGCTGCGGTTTCCATGGAAGAAGCAATGTACATGGAGACACAATGGCAGCTGATAATCAGAAAATTTAAAAAACACAAGCTGGCAATGACAGGTCTTGTTATTCTGATAATATTGTACATCCTCGGTATTTTCAGTGAGTTTTTTGCAACGCAGGATATTGCGAAACGTAGCACATCGGCGATCAGTATGCCGCCGACTGCGATTCACTTTGTGGATGAGAATGGAAAATTCTCCCTGCAGCCTTTTGTATACGGCAAAAAACAGGAGGAAGACCCGGTAACATGGAAAAAATACTATGTGGATGATACAAGTGTTAAGCATAAGCTGAGCTTTTTCTATCACGGAGATTCCTACAAGCTTCTCGGCATTATTCCGGGTGATATTCACTTCTTCGGAACGCCGGAGTCGGATGTATTCTTCCCCTTTGGAACGGATTCATCAGGCCGCTGCCTTTATTCCAGGGTGCTGAGTGCCCTCAGAATTTCACTGAGTACAGGTCTTGTGGGTGTATTCTTCACTTTCATTCTCGGATGTCTGTTCGGAGGTATTTCGGGATATTACGGAGGAAAAATCGATACGGTTATTCAGCGAATTATTGAATTCCTGATGTCCATGCCCAGCATCCCGCTGTGGATGGCACTTGCGGCAGCTTTTCCTTCCAACTGGTCTTCACTGAAGACGTATTTTGCGATTACGATTATTCTTTCTCTGATCAGCTGGACTTCGCTGGCCAGAGTAGTTCGAGGAAAACTGCTGGAACTGCGCAATGAGGATTTTGTCATTGCTGCGAGGGTTTCCGGTGCGTCTGACCGGTATATTATTATGCGCCATCTTCTTCCGTCTTTCAGCAGTTATCTGATTGTAAATGTGACGCTGGCAATTCCAAATATGATTTTGTCGGAAACGTCACTGAGTTTCCTGGGAATTGGTCTGACAGCCCCGATCGTAAGTCTCGGTGTGCTGCTTCAGGATGCACAGAGCATCAATACGATTTCCATGTACCCATGGCTGATGATTCCGGGTGTCTTTGTGGTTGTTGCTGTGCTGGCGTTTAACTTCGTCGGTGACGGACTCAGAGATGCGGCGGATCCGTACAAGTAGGAAAGGACAGGTAAAGTATGAACGATTATATTTTGCAGGTCAATCATCTGAAGACCTATTTCAAACTGGATACCGGTACGCTGAAAGCTGTGGATGATGTAACATTTCATCTGAAAAGAAATGAGACGATCGGTATTATTGGAGAGTCCGGATGCGGCAAGAGTGTGACGGCACATTCCATTCTGCGCACAGTGCAGAATCCAGGCAAAGTACTGGGAGGACAGATTTTGTATGATGATGGTTCCGGTCCGATTGATCTGGTGTCCTACGGAGCCGACAGCAAAGAGATGCGCAGACTGCGCGGTAAGGATATTTCCATGGTATTCCAGGAGCCGATGGCAAGCCTGTCACCAGTGTATACAATCGGAGCTCAGATGATGGAAACTGTCATGACCCATCAGAAGAAAAAGGATAAAAAAGCTGCAAAAGAGATGTGTATGGAAATGCTGAAGGCTGTCGGTATGCCGAATCCGGAGCAGAAGTTCAAATCCTATCCGCATCAGATGTCAGGTGGCCAGTGTCAGAGAGCGATGATTGCGCTGGCGATGGTCAATCGACCGAAAATCCTGATCGCAGATGAGCCGACCACTGCGCTGGATGTGACAGTTCAGGCTCAGATCACCGATCTGATGAAACACTTTCAAAAAGAATATAACATGTCAATCATCTACATCACCCATGACATGGGTGTGATAGCAGAGATGGCAGATACAATTGCCGTTATGTATCTCGGACGCGTGGTCGAGAGCGGCAGTGTACAGGCAATTTTCAAGAACCCGATTCACCCATATACAAAAGGTCTGCTGAACTCCATGCCAGTGCTCGGACAGAAGTCGAATGAAAAACTGCAGGCAATCGAAGGAAATGTACCTGTTCCTCTGGATCCGCCTGAAGAATGTGGATTCTGTTCCAGATGTCTGGAACGCTCTGAGGAATGCAATAAAAGCATACCGCCGCTGGTGGAGGTGGAGCCGGAGCATTTTGTGAGATGTTTCCATCATCGGGCAATGCAGCGATGAGTACAGGGATGAAGTTGCTCCGATTACAGATTGCGGAGGCAGGGATGAGGCCGCCCCGATCAGGAGGTGCGGCGGAAGGGAGAAGAAAATGCCGGAGAACGTGACGAAAAAACAGAAGCCACTGCTGGAGATTACCGGATTGAAAAAATATTATCCGATTGAAGCCGGCATCGCGAAAAAGCAGATCGGCCTTGTGAAAGCAGTGGACGACATAACACTGAAAATTAACAAAAATGAAGTACTTGGAGTGGTAGGAGAGTCCGGTTGCGGAAAGACGACTCTTGGAAGAACTATTTTAAGAATTATTGAACCCACAGAGGGTACGATTAAGTTTAATTTTGATGATAAAGAGATTGACTTTACATCACTGAACAAAAAAGAAATGCGGAAGATGCGCAGAGATATCCAGATGATTTTTCAGAATCCGTATACGTCGCTGAATCCCAGAATGACAATTCTTGATATTGTAGCAGAACCCATGCGGCTTGCAGGCGGATATACAGAAGCGGAGATTACCGACCGCGTCAAATATCTGATTGGAAAGGTCGGTCTGGAGATCAAGCATCTGAACCGTTATCCGCATGCGTTCAGCGGAGGACAGCGCCAGAGAATTGGTATTGCCAGAGCCCTTGCCTGTGGTCCGAAATTTATTGTTGCCGATGAGGCAGTATCTGCACTGGATGTTTCTATCCAGGCACAGATTTTGAATCTTCTTCAGGAACTGAAAGAAGAGTGTGATCTGACTTATATGTTTATTGCACATAATTTAAGTGTGGTAGAACATATTTCCGACCGGGTATGTGTTATGTACCTGGGAAGAGTTGTGGAGCTGGCGGAGACGGAGGAGTTGTTTTATCATCCGCTTCATCCATATACAGAGGCGCTGATGTCAGCAATTCCGGTGGCGGATCCCACAGTAAAGAATGAGCGTATTATGCTGCCGGGAGAAGTGGGAAATGCAGAAAATCTTCCATCAGGCTGCTGTTTCCATCCGCGGTGTAAATATGCGCAGGAGCGCTGCAAACAGGAATGTCCTTCCCTGAAAGAGGTGGGAAATGGTCATTTTGTATCGTGTCATTTTGCTGAAAAGCTTAAGCTTGATGGAATCGGAGAGCTGAAGGTAAAGAAAAGAAACTAAGGCATTGGAGGAAGAGAAAATGAGCAGTCAGGTAAACATTAATGTGGATGCATCAAAAACAACAGGGGTGCAGGAGCACCTGTGGCGCTACATCGGATATGATGAGTGCAATTACTCCTACATTCCGGAAGGAATCGAACTGCTGAATAAATTTGCGGCACTGGATGACGCCCCGTATTATTTCAGAACGCATTTTATGTTCTGTACCGGTAATTGTCATGGCACCTATAAGTTCGGATCTACAAATATTTACTGGGAAAATGAGAATGGGGAAGCAGTTTATGATTTTACTTACTATGATAAGATTATTGACTCCTTTATCAGCACAGGAAACAAACCGTTTGTAGAGCTTGGCTTTATGCCGATGGATCTTGTTGATACTTCTTATCTGAGACCAGTGGAAGGAAACTGGGACAGATACAACCAGTACAAAGAGACTGGATGGACATGTCCGCCGAAGGATTATGGCAAATGGCATGATTTTATCGGAGTGCTGGTTTCGCATCTGGTGGAGAAATACGGTGCGGACGAGGTGAAAACATGGTATTTTGAGCTGTGGAATGAACCGGATATCTTCTACTGGAGCGGTACAGCCGCAGAATACTGCAAGTTGTTTGACTATACAGAACATGCAGCACATGAGGCATTGCCCGAGCTTCGGCTTTCCGGACCGGCCGTAACCGGAATTTTTGAGGGAGGAAGAGCACAGAAGTTTTTCCGTTTCTTCCTGGAGCACTGCAAAGAAGGAACAAATTACTGTACACAGGAAAAGGGAACAAGACTTGATTTCATTACTTTCCATGTAAAAGGCGGAGGATTCCCGTTTGAGATGCATGCGCCGAAAGCAGTTCCGTCTGTTGAGAGCCTGGTACATCAGGTGAAGCTGGGACTGGATGCGATTGTGGAATATGGATATCAGGATCGTGAGGTTGTACTCTCCGAAGCAGATCCGGACGGCTGGGCAGCAGGAGGCATTTACGATAATGCTAACATGATTTTCAGAAATACAGAGTATTATGCAACATATGTGGCATCCACCTATGAAAAGATTGACCAGCTCTGTGAGCGTTACGGAATCAAGGTTCGTCCTCTGGCGTGGGCGTTCATGTTCCCGGGTGAGCGCTGCTTTGAAGGAACACGTACCTTTACAACGCAGGGAATTGACAAAGCAGTCTTCAACATGTTTAAGATATATGGTTCTCTCGGTAATGAGAAGCTGACCTTCACAAGTGACGGAGCGGAGAAACTGGACTTCCTGACAGAGCCGGATATCGGTAAAAAAGATCACAGCCGCTATACTGGAGAAGGTGAAGAGACAGATGTGTCCGGATTTGCTGTCAGAGGAAAGAACAACGAGACTCAGATTGTGATTTACAGTCACAATAATGACCGCGATAAGCAGGATGACCATGAAATCACAGTGACGGTGGATGGTCTTGGCTCCACCGAGGCAACAGTAACACATTACAGAATCGATGCGGAGCATTCCAATCCGTATGCAGAGTGGGTACGTCAGGGGAAGCCGCTGTTCCCGAAGGGAGAGCAGTATGATGCGATCAAGGCAAGAGACGGCCTCGAGAAGTATGAAGAGGATCGTACTGTCGCAGTCAAGGATGGAAAGGCTGAGCTGAAGTTTACACTTCCGGCACACGGTGTATCATATCTTGTAATTCGCTGATTCTGGAAGGGATATTTTTGAAGCAGGTAAATGATGCGGGAGCAGGATACGCTGCTCCCGGCATTAAATTAAAATAATTAAGGAAGTACAGGCACACAGGTGCGCAGAGAGGAGAGGATCAGAATGAAAGATTTAAGCAGTAAAACACTTGGTATTATTCATGCATCTCACATAACCATTAAGGCAATGGAGCCATACATTGCACAGTATATTCCGGAGGTACAGATTATGCATCTCTGCGATGATACGATTCAGAGAGACAATATCGCAGCAGGCGCAGGAGTAATTCCGAAGGTGAATTATTTCAAATTTGCGGAATACGCACATAATCTGGAGGAGGCAAATGTAGATCTGATCCTCCTTGCGTGCTCTACATTTAACTATGCAGCAGAGCTTGGACGCCCTCTTGTAAATACCCCAATTGCTCAGATTGACCGTCCGATGATGGAAAAGGCAGTACGCACCGGCAAAAAGATCGGACTGCTGGCAACGCTGGCAACTACGGTTCCGTCCTCCGAACGTCTGCTGGACATTGCAGCAGCGGAGGCAGGAGTGGAGATTGAGCGAAAGACGGTACTGTGCAGCGAAGCGTTTGAGGAATATTCAAAGGGCAATATTGAGAAACACAATGAGATTCTTGTGGATGCAATTGACAAACTGTCGGATGAGGTAGACTGCATCGTGATGGCACAGCTTTCCATGTCTGCACTTGCACCGTATCTGAAGGAGACAAAAGTGCCGGTATACAACAGTGGAGAGACCGGATTCCTCCGGGTGCGCGAGATGCTGGAAAACATGTAAGACGTGGAGGGAGCAGGAATGTTAGAGAAGAAAGAAAAACAGATGCTCGCAGAGCGCGCACTGGAAATCAGAAAAGATATTGTGACTATGATCGGCGTGGGTAAAGCCGGACATCTGGGCGGCTCCTGCTCATTGGCAGATATTACGGCAGTGCTCTATTTTCATAAAATGAAGCATGATCCGAAAAATCCGAAGATGCGGGACAGAGACCGTTTTATTCTCAGCAAAGGGCATGCGGCAATCGTACAGTATGCGGCATTGATGGAGTGCGGATATTTTGATAAGGAATCTTCTATTCATACACTGAAAAAGCTGGGCAGTCATCTGCAGGGACATCCGGATATGAGAAAACTGGTCGGAATTGAGGCGAATACAGGATCTCTGGGGCAGGGTGTTTCTTTGGCAGCCGGTCTGGCAGCCGGTTTGAAGCTTGACGGTCTGGACAGCAAAGTATATGTGACAGTCGGTGACGGTGAGCTTGCTGAAGGACAATTGTGGGAAGCATTTATGGCAGCCGCAAACTTTAAGCTGGATAATCTTCGTGTAATCATTGACCGCAACGGACTGCAGGCAACCGGAAGAACGAAGGATCGTTTCGAAATCGGTCATCTGGAGGAGAAAATGAGAGCATTCGGATTTGAGGTTCTTGTGATCGACGGCCATGACCTTGATGCTATTGCGGAGGCTTTTGACACAGCAGATTGTGTAAAGAGCAAACCAGTCTGCATTATAGCAGATACCGTAAAAGGAAAAGGAATCCCGTTTGCAGAGGGTGTGGCATCCTTCCATAACGGAACGCTGACCGAAGAACAGTATCAGGAAGCATTAAAAGTGCTGGAGGAGGCGTGAGATGAGTATGCATAATCAGAGAAAAGAATACGGAAAAACTCTTGTGGAACTGGGAAAGAGTAATCCGAATATTGTTGTTCTGGAGGCTGATCTCGGGAAATCAACCATGAGCTGTATGTTTGAGGCTGAGTTTCCGGAGCGCTATTTCGAGATGGGAATTGCAGAGCAGAATATGACCAGTTTTGCAGGTGGACTTGCCCTTGCAGGGAAGATTCCATTTACAAATACGTTCGCGGTATTTGCAACCGGCAGAGCATACGATCAGATTCGCCAGAGTATTGCAACAGCAAATCTCAATGTGAAAATTGTGGGTTCCAGCTCTGGAATGTCTGATTTCGGTGACGGCGCAACCCATCAGTCCATTGATGATGTTGCAATCATGAGTGCGATTCCCAACATGACGGTATTTACACCGTGTGACGGAATTGAAGTAAAGAAAGCAGTTGAGGCTGCAGTGGAGATCGACGGGCCGTGCTATATTCGTCTTTGCAGAAATGACCTGGAGGATATTTTCCCGGCTGATGTAGAATACAAAGTCGGGGAACCGGTGGTGCTCAGGAAAGGCACGGATGTGGTAATCTATACTCACGGAATTATGGCACATGCGGCACTTGAAGCTGCAGAGAGAGCGCAGGAGAAGGGAATCAGCGCCAGTGTCGTTCACATTCCGACTATCAAGCCTCTGAATGAGGATGCAGTCCGGAAGCTGGCAGAGGGAAAGAAAGGCGTAGTTGTATGCGAGGAGAGCAATATTCGCGGAGGCCTGAACATGCTGATCAGCTATATTCTGCGAGGCAGTGCACTTCCGATTGAGAGTATCGCGGTTATGGATGTATTCGGACAGTCCGGATCATCTCATGCAGAACTTCTGGAATATTATGGACTGGATGCAAAGAGTATTCAGGCAAAAATTGAGAAACTTGCAGGGCATTGATAAGATACGGGAGGAAAGCAAATGAAAGCAGGATTTATTGGACTGGGAATTATGGGTAAGCCGATGGCGAAGAACCTGGTAAAGGCAGGCTATCCGCTGTGCGTCTATGATCATCATGAAGAGTCCATACAGGAGCTGGCACAGATGGGGGCAGTGCCATGCGCAAGCGCAAAAGAAGCAGCTGAAGATGCGGATGTCATTTTTACCATGCTACCAAATTCACCTCATGTAAAGACGGCGCTTCTTGAGAAAGATGGCGTGCTGGAAAGTATGAAAAAAGGAGCTGTCGTTGTGGACATGAGTTCCATTGACCCAACGGTGTCCATTGAACTGGAAAAGGCTGTTGCAGCTGCAGGCGGTGAGATGATCGACGCGCCGGTCAGCGGCGGAGAACCGAAAGCCATTGATGGTACTGTGTCCTTTATGTGTGGCGGCAAGGAAGAAGTCTTTGAGAAAGTGAAGCCGATGCTGGAAAAAATGGGCAGAGATGTTACGCTTGTAGGACCTATTGGCAGTGGTAATATGACAAAGCTGGCAAATCAGATCATCGTGGCTGTAAATATTGCGGCGTTGTCGGAAGCAATGGTGCTCGCTACAAAATCCGGCGTAAATCCGGAAAATGTATATAAGGCAATCCGTGGTGGCCTGGCTGGAAGTACGGTTATGGATGCAAAGGCTCCCATGATGCTTGATCGCAATTTTAATCCGGGATTCCGTATTGAACTTCACATTAAGGACCTGAATAATGCCGTAAATGCAGCGAAAGCAGTTGGAATGGAGATTCCGATGGCAGAAAAAGTACTTGATATGATGAAGCATCTGCAGGAAGAAGGCATGGGCAGATGTGACCATGGTGCAGTTGTACGGTATTACGAAGAACAGGAAAATGTGGAAGTAAAACGATAATCGGAAACTGCAGACAGGGTCTCCCGCGGTGTTGTGTATGACGAGACGGGATGGCCCTGTTTTTATACCTGTGGGGATGCATTTTGTACCCGGGATTGTATGTGAAAAGAATATGTCTGATGTAAGGAGGGTCATATGGAACTGGGATGTTGTGTAAATATGTTAGGAGATGTAGGTGAGCCGATTGGTCGCCGATATATCCGCAATCTGAAAGAGGCGGGTTATGATTATGTGGAGCTTCCTCTGGCACAGGTGATGGAACTGCCGGAGCCGGAGTTTGAAGATCTGCTTGGAGAACTTAAGGTGCGCGGCCTGCCATGCCGGTGTTGCAACAATTTTTTCCCTGCATCAGTGAGGCTGACCGGTGAGGAAGCTGATCTGGAAAAGGCTGAAAAATATATCGAGCGTGCCGTAGCCCGTGCTTCGCGGCTTGGGGCGAAGAGAATTGTATTTGGAAGCAGCGGAGCAAAAAATGTGCCGGAGGGTTTTTCTCATACCCGCGCGTTTTCACAGATCGTCGAAGTTCTACAGATTGCAGACCGTTATGTGCAGCAGGAGGGTATTGTAATTGCCATTGAGCCTCTGAATAGGACTGAGAGTAATATTATTTTGAATCTCACAGACGGTAAACGTCTGCTGCAGGAAACGGATCGCCAGACTGTGCGTCTGTTGGTGGATTATTATCATTTTATGATGGAAGAGGAATCGCTGGATACGCTGCGTCAGGTAATGCCGGATATCCGGCATGTACATTTTGCAAGGCCGCAGGGAAGAACCTTTCCGAAAAAACTCATTGCGGAGTATGAAGCATTCTTCCAGGTTCTCAGGGAAGGTGGCTATACCGGCGGAATCAGTGTTGAAGCGTACAGCACAGATCCGGAGAGAGATATCCAGGAGGCTGCATTTTTGAAAGCGTATTTAAAACAGTGATTGGCCGGTCAGAAAAGTTTTTGTCCGCCTCACGCAGTATTCTGCGCGGGACGGACAAAAAATGAATAAATGCTGAAATCTCATCACCCTTCTTCTGTCTCCATTACCCCAATTCCATAGGAAACCTGCAGCAGGACAGGGTTCATCTGGGTCGGTGCAAGCTGGATCAGTCTGGTGTCGTTTTCGATTACAGCCATTCCCATACTCCAGCCGGCCTGATGGATTCTGGAATCGTAGGAAACCAGCATGTCGACCTGCTCCCAGGGCCCTTCTCCCAGATTGTAGTTGACCAGAAATTTTCCGGGGTCGCGCATTCCGAGCCATCCGCTGTCGCGCTTGCCGCTCAGAATGATCGTGCCGTTAGGGCCGCCGTTTTTCGTCCAGACGCAGTAGGGCATGCTTCCGACAAATTTTCCGTCTGCCGTTTCTGCCCTTGTTCCGTACAGGGCGGGATCACCGTAATCCATGCCGTCATCGGAGATTTTGAAATAAATTCCCTGGTCGGGGTCATTTACGATCTCATAGCACATCAAATATTTTCCGTTGGGAAGCTTCGTGACGATTGCCATGCCGGGGCGCCTGTTTCCATCCGGAATTGCTACCACAAGCTTTGGCTCATTCCAGGATCTGCCGCCGTCCGGAGAGGAGATGACAGCCAGACACTGGTTCAGGATGCGTTCTGTGTGGGGCTTTTCATCGGAATATACGACAGTAATTTCTCCGTATGCATTTATGTAGATAAATGGCTCCCAGGCAGGGCCGTGAAGAGGGCAGAGCGAAAGGAAGAGAAGAAGGAAGAGAAGAAGGAAGAGAAGAAGGAAGACAGGAAGCACAGCATGAAATTATGAAATGTCTGGTTGAAAAAAAGCTGCGGAAAAATATGAGTGAAGAACAGATGGCAGAGGAACTGGAGGAAGATGTGGAGACAATCAGGGCTTTGATTGCGGAGATACGAAAGAAGCCGTGACCGCTTCCTGAAAAAGTCTTCTGTGTTTAAACTCAGAATCTGTGCAAGAAAACATAAAATATGAGCAAAGAAAAGAGACATGTTCGTTTATATGTACCACGTGTGGTACGATAAAACAGGATGTCTCTTTTTTGCTTAAAAAACAAAGACCTGCCAGAATGAAGTCCCCGAACTCAGGATTCCTGTGAGAGCAGAGATTTCATAACCTCATAAGTCCCTTTTTCACGGATCTGTCTGAGAAAGCCGCATACGGCAGTTTCAAATCCCGGAAGTTTGGTGAGGTCTTCACCCCAGAAGTCTGTGTTGGCGCAGACCTCGTGTACCAGCATTTCGACAGAGTCCTCCCTGTGCTGGAAATAAAACTGAAGAACATTTCTGTCATCTTTTACGGTATAATCGTTTCCTTCCCTGGAAGCGATCAGACCTTCCTCCGTCAGCGTATGGCCGGAATAAAAGGCGATGCAGAAGGCAAAGGAGGCTGTGATACATGCAGGCAGATGCCCCCGGCGTCTGATGTATTCCTTCAGGGACGGCAGAACACGCGCTTTCCATTTGGAAGTGGAGTTCAGGGCGATGGAGAGAAGGGCATGGTCAATGAACGGGTTCCTGAAGCGCTCGGTGACGGATGCAGCGAACTCCAGGAGCTCTTCTTTCGGAAGGTCCAGTGTCGGAATAATTTCATCGTAGATTGTCTGATTCATAAAACTGCAGATCACATCGTCGTTCATGCAGTCCCGCACAATATTCTGCCCGGCAAGATAGGATCCCGGGACGAATGTCGTATGGGCGCCGTTTAAGATACGGACTTTTCTCTGCTTGTACGGTCTGTGATTGTCTGCAATCAGAATCGGAAGGTCGGTTCTGTCCACAGGAAATTCTTTTTTAAGAGACTGGGGGGCTTCAATGACCCAGAAGCCGAAAATTTCTCCGGTATCAATCAGGCTGTCTTCATATCCAAATTCTTCCGCAAGCTGTTCGGCTTCATTCTCAGGGTATCCGGTCACGATCCGATCCACCAGTGTGGAGCAGAAGATATTTTCATTCTGAATCCACTGGATAAAGGCAGCTCCCAGATCCCACTGGTGAGCATATTTCAGAACACATTTTTCCAGTTCTCTGCCGTTGTCATCTATCAGTTCGCAGGAGAGGATGATGAAGCCTCTCCCTTTTTCATGGCCGAATTTCTGAAATCTGCGGTACATCAGCTGTGTCAGCTTTCCCGGATAGCTGGATGGCGGAGTGTCTGAAAATCGGCAGGAGGGATCGTAGGTGATTCCTGCTTCTGTTGTGTTGCAGGTGATGAAGCGCAGGTCGGGATTGTCGGCGCAGGCCAGAAGCTTACTGTAATCTCTGCGAGGATTCAGGCAGCGGCTGATACAGGAGATAATTCTCTTTTTATTTACTTTCTGACCGTCCTGAAATCCACGCAGCAGCAGTGTGTACAGGCCTTCCTGCTCATTGATCCTGTCGGCCGCACCGGTGGTGGTTCCGACGGGCTGGCAGACAACCACTTTCGAGCGGAAGTCTGTTTTTTCATTTAAGATATCAATGAAATAATCCACGAAGGCGCGCATAAAGTTTCCTTCTCCGAACTGGAGCACGCGCTCCGGCGCGGACTCCAGAAGATATCCGTCGTAATTCTGTTCTTTCAAAGTGGCATAAGACAGTTTTTGCATATTTTAAATGCTCCTTTCTTTCAGCATTTTTCGGTCTTCCGCTTTATCACAGTGTAACCCCCTGTTTGAAGATGGCAAGGTCATGGAACCCGGCTTCCTCGGATTTTGTTTTTCTGCCGGAGGCTGTGTCGATGACGAAGTCGAAGAGATGACACGCCAGTTCTTCCGGAGAAGTCCCGTCTGCCACAGTCCCGCAGTTGAAATCGATCCAGTTGGATTTTCTGTCTGCCAGCTGATTGTTGGTGGAAATTTTGACCGTAGGTACGGGGCACGCAAAGGGGGTGCCGCGTCCGGTGGTAAAAAGTACCATATGTGCGCCGGAAGCTGCCAGTGCCGTGGAGGCTACGAGATCGTTGCCGGGAGCACTCAGCAGATTCAGCCCCCGCGTCTGCAGCGGTTCGCCGTAGGCGAGGACACCGCGCACAGGTGCGCTGCCCGACTTCTGGGTACAGCCCAGGGATTTGTCCTCGAGGCTGGAGATGCCGCCTGCCTTGTTGCCGGGAGACGGATTTTCGTAGATAGTCTGATTATGGTTTTTAAAATAGTTTTTGAATCCGTTGATCATCTCTACGGTCTGTTCAAAGAGCTGCTCGTTTTCACAGCGGTTCATCAGAGACGTTTCGGCGCCGAACATTTCCGGTACCTCCGTAAGTATGGTGGAGCCTCCCATGGAGATGAGGATGTCGGAAAAAGCTCCTACCGTGGGGTTGGCGGTAATTCCGGAAAGACCGTCGGAACCGCCGCATTTCATGCCGATGATCAGTTCGCAGCAGCTGACGGGTTCGCGATGAAACGCGGATGCGTATACAGCCAGTTCCTTTACGATCGCAATTCCTTCGCTGATTTCGTCTTCGCACTGCTGTGCCTCCAGAAAGCGTACGCGGGACGGATCAGAATTTCCGATAAAAGTCTTCAGAATTTCAATATTGCTGTTCTCGCAGCCAAGGCCCAGCACCAGCACACCTCCGGCGTTGGGATGATTGACCAGGTCTGCCAGGATGCGGCGCGTATGATCCTGGTCCTCGCCCATCTGAGAGCATCCGTAGGGATGGGAAAAGGCGACGATTCCGTCAACGCTGCCTGAGACAAATTTCTGCGATGCTTTTTCGATGGCGGCTGCAACATTATTTACGCATCCCACAGTGGGGATGATCCATATTTCATTCCGCACACCGACTTTTCCGTCAGGTCTCCGGTATCCCTGAAAGGTCACGGGCTCTGCCGGCTGTAAAGTACATGGTTTTTTGTCGTAGGAGTAGGTGAGAAGGTCCCCGAGGCCTGTTTTCATGTTATGGGTATGCACCCAGGCGCCTTCCGGTATATCCTGGGTGGAAGTACCGATGGAATTTCCGTATTTGATGACAGGCTCTCCGGAAACAAAAGTTTTCAGAGCAAATTTGTGTCCCTGGGGAATGTCTTCGTTCAGAATGATGGCGGCTTTTGCCTGGCTTTCCGGGTGAATGACGGTACCTTTGGCCAGCGGAGAAAGAGCTACCGCCACGTTGTCGAGGGGATGAATTTTCATATAAGTTTTCAACGGATCAGAACCTCCATGCAGTGTTATATACGAAAAGTGCAGCTGTTCAGAAACGGCCGGATCAGTTGATGATGAGGCCGTAAGAACATAAATCACGTAAAAGCTTATAATGAGTTTATATAGTTTGGCGGATGACGTCAACAGAAAAACAGAATGCTTGAAATTAAAAAATAAAGGTCATATACTGAAAGAGAATGTAAGGGCTTACACGCATAAATAATAAAAGCTGCAGAGAGGAGAAAACCACAATGAAACCATTTATGGATAAGGATTTTTTACTGTCAACAGAGACGGCCCGCAAACTGTTTCACGAGTATGCAGAACATGTGCCGATCATCGACTATCACTGCCATATTAACCCGCAGGAGATTGCTGAGGACCGGAGATTTGAGAATATCACTCAGGTATGGCTGGGAGGCGACCATTACAAGTGGCGTCTGATGCGCGCAAACGGAGTGGATGAGTATTATATTACCGGCAATGCGGATGACCGTGAGAAATTTCAGAAATGGTCCGAGACTCTGGCGAAAGCCATCGGAAATCCACTGTATCACTGGAGTCACCTGGAGCTGCAGAGGTATTTCGGATATACGGGATATCTGAATGGAGACACAGCAGAAGAAGTATGGCAGCTCTGCAATGCGAAGCTTCAGCAGGATGATATGACCGTGAGAAATATTATCCGCAGATCGAATGTGAAGCTGATCTGCACCACAGACGACCCGGCAGATTCGCTGGAGTGGCACAAAATGATTGCTGAGGATCAAAGCTTTGACGTAAAAGTTCTTCCTGCATGGCGGCCGGACAAGGCCATGAATCTGGAAAAACCGGGATACACAGAATATATCCGTACACTTTCTGCGGCAAGCGGCGTAAAGATCGACAGCTTCCGTACGTTAAAGGAAGCGTTGTCTGTGCGGATGGATTATTTTGCAGGTCTTGGCTGCTGCGTATCTGACCATGCACTGGAGTATATTATGTATGCCCCGGCATCGGAAGATGAGGTGGAAAAAGTCTTTGCCAGGAGCCTGAACGGGGAAAGCATCTCGCGGGGAGAAGAGATGATTTTCAAGACTGCATTTATGCAGGATGTGGCCAGGGAATATCACAGGAGAAACTGGGTGATGCAGCTTCACTATGGCTGCAAGCGGGACAATCATACCAGAATGTACGGACAGCTGGGGCCGGATACGGGATATGACTGCATCAATAATTATGCACCCAGTGATCAGACGGCGGATTTTCTGAATTCCCTTGCTGTCTCGGATGAACTCCCCAAAACGATTCTCTATTCGCTGAATCCCAATGACAATGAAGCGATATGTTCTGTTCTGGGATGCTTCCAGGGAACAGAGGCCGCAGGAAAAATCCAGCAGGGAAGCGCATGGTGGTTTAACGACCACAAGACAGGAATGACAGCACAGATGGTTTCCCTTGCGAACCTGGGACTGCTCTCCAACTTTGTGGGAATGCTCACCGATTCGCGCAGCTTTCTGTCCTATACCAGACATGAATATTTCCGCAGGATTCTGTGCGATCTGATCGGAGGATGGGTAGAGAACGGAGAGTACCCGGAGGACTACGGAACGCTCAGGGAGATTGTATGCGGAATTTCCTATGAGAACGCATTGAAATATTTTGGATTTGACCTGTAAATACAGGATTTCCTTCCTTCAGCGCCCGGCAGAAAATGGTGGAACAGGAGGGGGAATATGTGCTATGATTAAATACAATGCTATGCTGAAAGGTGGATGGATATGAGTAAAATTCCAAAAGTAACAGAGCCGCTTCTGCGTCTTCCCCATGTAAAAACCATGGGAGTTATCGGTGATCCGGGATGCGAGGGTCTGGGTACATACAATATGAAAGTCTATGCGGGAACTCTGGAGAAGAGTGCCGGAGACGATATTACGCTGATTGCCGGTGATCTGGTTCCCATAGGAAATAAACATTATTATGAGGAAATCAGTGATCTGACAGAGGTGATTGCGCACAACGATGTCTATGTGCTGAGAGGCAACCATGATACGGGTGCATACACGGATTATTTCGGGAGAAAAAATTATGCACTGCTGGCGGAGGAGTTTACGGTGGTTGTGCTGGACAATGCCATGAGGACCTTTGAGGAGGAAGGGCTGGAGCTTCTCGCGCAGGTACTCTCAATGGATGAGGTACAGAGAGTGATCGTTGCATTCCATATTCCGGTACCCAATCATTATATACGGAATTCTGTATCCGGGGAGGAGTTTGAACGGCTCAGGAAAGTGTACGCTCCCTGGAAGGAAAAGGTAAAGTATTTCCTTTGCGGTCACGTACATTCCAGATTTGAAGATGTGGTGGATGGGATTCCGACGATCTGTACAGGAGGCGGAGGCGCTCTGATAGAAGATGTGTCAGAGGATATCCGGGCCTGCGACGTGGAGCATCATCTGGTTCATTTCTTCATGCAAGACGGCGAGCTCCGGTACGCCTTTGAAAATCTTTCCGAAAACGGCTATGACAGAGAGCGGAAAAATTCTTTGCTGAAGGAAAATCTGGAAAAGACGGTGGCCGGTGAACTGATGGCTCATCTGAAATATCTGACGTTTGCCGACCGCGCCAGAAGAAGGGGAATGGAGAAGGTTGCCAGCCTTTTCGAGGCACTGGCATCCTCGGAATACCATCATGCCAGAAACTTTTATTCTGTGATTGAGAGTCCGGCTCCCTTCGGAGAATCGGTGAAGACATTTATTCCGGGCGAGGAATTTGAATATCAGCGTGTTTACAAAATGCTGGAAGAATATGCAGGAGAGATGGAATCTCCGCTGGCGCAGCAGGCGTTTTCAGGTGCTGCGGCGGCAGAGAAGGTCCATGCAGGACTTCTGAAGGAAGCGATGTCCATGGAAGAGTTCGACCGGGGCACCGTCTATGTATGCCCGATCTGCGGCTATGTGATGGCCGGAGACCAGATTCCGGAGCGCTGCCCGGTGTGCGGAGGACCCAGAAGACAGTATGAGGCTTACGGTCCGTCAAATCCCCCCGTTTTTTCGTGATGAACAGATAAAACAGGAAAATACAGACATAACAGAAAAACTGATATCAGGCGGAGGAAAAACAGTTGAAAGCAGAAGAAAAACGTCGGCTGCAGGGGAAGCGGCGCCAGGAGGAGGAGCTTCGGCGTCTCCGGGAAAAAATGCTGCGCGCTGAGAAGGAAAGGCAGGCGGCAGAGGAAGCACGGAAGCAGGAACGGGAAAAGCGAAAGACGGAGTACGAGCTGCTGGGAGGCTCATGGGAGGATGGGACAGCTGCGGAGGATTCCGGAACCGGCAGTGATTTCCAGGCTCTGGAAGCTTACCGGTATTTCGATGGTTCCCGCATCCGCAGATCTGTCACAGTGCCGCAGAAAATTACGCAGGAGGGTGAGCGTCTCTGCAGCCAGGGGAAAATTCAGCTGAAGAGGACCATATCCGGATTTGACGGCAGAAACAGCGAAAGAAAAGGCCAGATGGATGCTGTCGGAAAGGAAGGAAACCGGGAATTTCCCATAAGAGTGATATTCTCCAGGAAAGAGGTTAACGGATTCGAGTGCGGCTGCAGGCGCTGCAATGCGGATTATTTTTCACGGTATAATCCGAAAAAAACAGACTGTCCATATAAAGCAGGTGCGCTGAAGCTTCTGGAAGAGTTTCTGAAGAGCCATAATATCGGGGATTCCACTGATATGGGAGGTCAGAGACTGCTGGATGCTTTTGAGGAAAAACGCGTAGTCGCGGTCATGGCGGATTCGACCGGAAGAGATGAGAGCCTCCGGCTTGTGCCGCGTCTGACGAGGAAGGACGGGAAGCTTTCCGTCTCCTTCAAAGTCGGGGAAAATAAACTGTTTGTCATAAAAAAGCTTGATGTGTTCTGCGAAAATGTCAGGACCTCATCCACAGATATATACGGAAGCAGTACAGAGATCAATCATGCCCTGAGTAATTTTACAGACAGCGGAAAAAACTGGATCCGTTTTATCAATCAGATTGTCAGGGAGGAAATGGAATTTCAGCAGAGACTGCGTGAATCGAGAAATTATTACGGAAACACAAGAGAGAGCACAGGCAGTTCCCTGGAGCTTTTCGGATGGAGACTGGATGAATTCTATGAGCGGCTTGGCAGGGATACGATTGATTTTGAGGACAAGGATGCAGAGGGAAAGGTAAAAGGAACTCTGTCCTGTGCGGAAAGAAATCCCAGGGTGTCCCTGCGCATTTCAGAGGATATGATTATGGGAGACCGGGAGTTTCACGGACTGAAGGTGGAGGGAAACCTGCCTGACCTGTATTACGGGACGGATGCGGCGTATTATATTAATGAAAATCACCTGAACAGAGTGGACAAAAGCTTCCTGGAAAAGGTGGAGCCGCTGGCAGAACTGGCATCCGAAGACAGATTTTTTTTCCGTGTGGGACGAAACCGCATATCTGAATTCTACAGCCGCGTGGTGCCGAAGCTTCGGGAGATTGCGGATATCACAGAGACGCAGCCGGAGAAATTCCGCTCCTATGTGCTGCCGGAGCCGCGTTTTCTGTTCTATCTGGACGCAGAGGAAGATGATGCGGTATGCAGGGTGTTTGCCTGGTACGGGGATAAGGAAGTCTCCGTTCTGGATGCTCTGTTTGAAAATAAGATCGCGGGGCGGGAGCCATTCCGCGATACATCAAAGGAGGAAGAAATTCTCTACTATACCATGCAGTGGCTTCCGGAGCTCGACATGGAAAAAGAAGAGCTTCGCTGCGGCAGAGATGAAGCACGCATTTACCAGCTGATGAAAAACGGAACGGAGAAACTGATGGAACTGGGAGAGGTTCGCTGCACCAGGCGCTTTCTTGGGTATCACACCGTGAACCGGGCAAAGGTTTCGGTGGGCGTTTCTCTCTCCTCCGGGCTTCTGGAGCTGGATATTGCCACGGAGGATATTCCTGCGGATGAGCTTCTCGACATACTGAAAAGCTACCGCACAAAGAAAAAATATTACCGCCTGAAAAACGGAGCCTTCGTGGATCTGGAGGAACCGTCTCTGGAAATGCTGGCTGAGCTTTCCGAAGCCATGAATCTGAAGGACAGAGAACTGCTCAAAGGGAAAATGAAGCTGCCGATGTACCGTACCTTGTATCTCGATAAGCTTCTTGAGGAGAATGACAGTGTCCGCAGCAGCCGTGACAGCCGGTTCAGGGAAGTGGTGAAAGGCTTTAAGACGGTCCGGGATGCCGATTTTGAGGAGCCCGCCAGCCTGTCCGGGATCATGAGAAAATATCAGAAGGACGGGTATAAATGGCTCCGGACGCTGGAAGCATGGCAGTTCGGAGGAATTCTGGCCGACGATATGGGCCTTGGCAAGACGCTGCAGGTCATCGCAGTCATCCTTGCGGCAAAGGAAGAAGGGAAGCAGGGAACGTCTCTGGTGGTGACGCCCGCCTCTCTCGTGTTCAACTGGGGTGCCGAATTCGAGCGATTTGCCCCGAACCTGTCCGTTTCTCTGGTCACGGGGACCCAGGAGGAAAGACAGCAGAAGATAGAGGCGTATCAGCAGGCCGATGTGCTTGTGACCTCCTATGATCTTCTGAAACGGGATATCGTGCTGTATGAGGACAAGCAGTTTTCTTATGAAATCATAGATGAGGCTCAGTATATCAAGAACCATACCACTGCGGCTGCAAAGGCTGTAAAAGTGATACACAGCAGAATTCGCTACGCATTGACAGGAACACCGATTGAGAACAGGCTCAGTGAGCTGTGGAGTATATTTGATTATCTGATGCCGGGATTCCTGTATGGCTATGATGTGTTTAAGCGGGAAATCGAGACTCCGATTGTAAAGAATAACGACGAAAAGGCGATGAAACGTCTGCAGAAAATGGTGGGCCCGTTTATTCTCCGCAGACTCAAGGAGGATGTGCTGAAGGATCTTCCGGATAAACTGGAGGAATACCGGTATGTCCGTCTCGGAAATGTGCAGCAGACCGTGTATGACGGGCAGGTTCTGCATATGAAGGAACAGCTTGGCAGGCAGAACGCAGAAGAATTCAACAAAAATAAACTGCAGATTCTGGCGGAGCTGACGAGACTGCGGCAGATATGCTGCGACCCGTCGCTGTGCTTTGAAAATTATAAAGGGGAGACTGCCAAGCTGGAGGCGTGCCTCGATCTCATACAGAGCGCCATGGACGGCGGCCACAGAATGCTGGTATTCTCCCAGTTTACCTCCATGCTGGAGATTCTTCAGAAGAAACTGGATGAATCGAAAATTCCGTATTTCACCATCACCGGGGCCACCTCCAAGGAGAAACGTCTGGAGCTGGTGAGGAGCTTCAATGAAGGGGATGTGCCTGTATTTTTGATTTCTCTGAAGGCAGGCGGCGTGGGACTGAATCTCACGGGCGCTGATGTGGTCATCCACTATGACCCGTGGTGGAACCTGGCAGCCCAGAATCAGGCCACGGACCGCGCCCACCGGATCGGCCAGACGAAAAAGGTGACAGTCTATAAGCTGATCGCCAGACACACCATCGAAGAAAAAATACAGAGGCTTCAGGAGACCAAGAAAAACCTTGCGGACCAGGTGATGAGTGGAGAGACGGGAAGCCTGGGAACCATGAGCAGGGAGGAGATTCTGGAGCTGCTGGAGGTATAAAAGATTTTTATCATCAATAATCATAGTAACTGTAAAACTTCATAGTTGTAATGCAGGTGGCTGCGCCGGAGTGCTGGCAGTACTATGGCGCAGCCAGCCGTCAGTACATACCTTTGGCGGTATTTCAACTGATTTTGTTTCAGTTAAGATAAGAAGGGATTGTGGAAATTACCTGTACTGCTTCGGTGTAAGCCCTGTATGTTTTTTGAATACTTTCGAGAAGTAGCTCTGGTTGTCGAATCCGACGGCAATGGCAATGTCTATGATCGAGTAATCCGTATTGGCCAGAAGCCGCTTGCTTTCCTCGATCCGGACAATATTCAGGTACTCCTTGAAAGAAGAACCGGTACTCTGTTTGAACAGTGAAGAAAAGTAGGCAGGATTCAGGTGGACCAGACCTGCTACCTCTTCCAGAGTCAGATTTGTATTATAATTCTGGGAAATATATGAGATCGCCTTTCGGATAATATCACTGTTTTTGTCAGGAATATAATTGAACATATCCTCTGTGAATACCTCGACAATTTCCTGCAGCTTATAACAGAGCTTGTCCAGGGTGTTTATTTGCTGCAGAGTGCGCAGGTACTGGTTATTGACTTTCAGAATACTGTCTGTGGGGGCACCACCCTCAATGGCAGCGCGGGACAGCAGAGAGCACAACTCGATGGAGCGGGCTTTCACCACCTCCAGACTGTTGTGCTTTTCTGCAAAAAATACGTATCCGAGAAGATCATTCAGTACACCGCGGGCTTCCTGGACGTTTCCCGTCTTTACCTTTGTGAGAAGTTCTTTTTCTTTCTCATAAGGATATGAGGTTTTCGGTTCTATGCCGTAGGATTTGTATTTCTGTATGGTTTCGTTGATCCTGGACTGCTGATACAGCTTCCCCTGATTTTCCTCAAACTGCTGACGGCTGTCAGCGATCAGGTTTGCGAAGAGATAATAAAGCAGCTTGCTGATCTTTGTGACCTTGGCGGGCGGTATCACCTTGATGGAACTGGATTCCTCATACATGTCGAGCAGTGACTCCGTGGGAATCGTGTAGTGCCGGGCAATATCAGAGATCAGAAGAGCGTCCGGGGTATCCATCAGGAAAGGCCCTGCCAGAATCGCCCCGAACAGTATGTTTTTTTTCATAAGCGGAAACACAATGTGGTTCAGATTCGCATGGCAGGAAAAAATATACGTCTCCCCCAGATCGATGGCGCGTCTGCTTGCTTTAATGTGAAGACGCTCGCAGGATTCACCGTCTGCAAGGTGCTTTTTAAAAGTCTGGCAGAAAACAGTGGTCTCCCCGTAGGCTTCCAGAATTCTGCCCTCTGTGTCAATGACCTGAACGGGAATATCCACGCATGCCTGAAATGAATCCAGCATTTCGTGGAGGCGGTTACGGTCTATATATTCATAAAGATATGGAGCATTCATAATCGTTTCCTCTGTGTGTCTGTCTTGATATGCTCTGTGATATCACTTGTTTTATACTGTCTCTGTCATTTGAAACATTTCAGTTCTCAGCGGTTCATTCAGATAGTATTTGGCGTTGGAAGCCATGACTACCTCAAGCTTGTTGTAGATGAGAGAGCTGGATGGAGCGATCCCTTTGGAGAGAAAACGGTGCAGTATCTTGACTGCAAAGTATCCCTGATTGAAGGGTTCGTGACAGATTGTCGCTGCAATTTTACGGTTTTTCAGGTGGGTGCAGATTTCTTCGCTCAGATCGTAGCCTATGATTACGGGAACAGGATTGAGATTCAGGTGGGAAACTGCGGCAACCGTCTGAACCAGCGCATCGAAGCTGACATAAATCCCCTGATACTCGGGAGAACAGGAGAGCATGCTGACAAGTCTGTCATAGACATCGGAGCTGTCACGCCTGAACCGTTCGATCCGGGCTATATTCAGGTGATCGTGGCGGGAAAGCTCTTTGCGCAGACCGGTGATCCTCTGCTCTATGGCGTGTACCGGGTCCTTGAGCGTAAGAATGAGTATATCGGATTCTACTGAAAGAAATCTGGAAAACAGTTCCCCGGCCAGGATTCCGGACTGAATGTAATCGCAGCCTATATAACAGAGCTGATTGGCAGTCGGTATCTCCACATTGATGATGACCACAGGGAATCCGTTGTCTGAGAGCTTGTCAATCTCGTTTGCCAGCATCTGAGGGTCATTCGGCGCGATGACAATTCCGTGGTAGCCCTGTCCGGGCAGTGTCTGAATCAGCTCCAGCTGCTGCTCCGGCTTCAGAATATCCGTGACGAAATAATCCACAACGACACCCTGGGAGGACAGATCGCTGCGGGCTGTGTTTACACCGTTTTCCACCTGTGCCCAGAAAAATGCCGGCTGTGAGAAAACGATGACGGCAATGCGGTATATCTTTTTCATGATGAGCGTGCGAGCAGTCTCGTTCGGCACGTAGTTCATTTCCCTGATCGCCGCCAGAACTTTCTGGCGCGTCTCTTCTTTTACATTTGGATGATTATTCAGTACCCTGCTTACGGTACCTCTCGAAATTCCGAGTTTTTCTGCTATTTCTGAAGTAGTCATTGTGAACTCCCCTGATCAATTTTGTTACATTGTATCAAATCTGCCATTGGAAAGCAAGAGCAGGATGCATAATAAACCATAATAAACGGTTTAATTTGCGGATTTTTCGTCCGTGAAAGTTGAAATGTTACAAACATGTCTGAAATTATTTGCTACAGTGTCGGTACGACGGTACCGGATGCTGTTACTTCCTGTACACTGCTTCCGTGGTTCTGGGGACATGGCACAGAGCTGACAGACGGCGATTCGAAGGTTATTTTCGGAGAGGGAGAGAGATTCGAGGCAATGCTTGATACAGCAGAGTTTATTCAGACACTGATCAATGAGCAGGTTGTTGCTGAGGATATCGCATCTGTAACATTCAATGATGTGGAAGCAAACTTCGTAGGCGGACAGACGGCTATGGCTATCCTTGGAAACTGGCATTATCCGCTGATGAAGGATTCCGGCGGAGAAGAGTTTATCTCCAAGATCGGTATCACTGATATTCCGGCAGTTCCGGGACATGAGCCGTGTACAACAGCAGGCGGATGGAACATCTCAATGTTTACACAGAATCCGGAGCAGCAGGAGCTGGCATGGAACTTCATGGATTTCTACAGAAGCATCGAAGTGCAGACGCTGTTTACGAGAATCGGACAGATGAGTACTCTTCTTTCAGTATATGAGCAGGATGAGTTCAAGAACGATCCGGTATGGCAGGCATATTCACAGGGTCTGTATGGCGGAAAAGCACGTGACGGAGTCGTATTCTACAGTGCAGTGGATGAATCCTTCAAGGAAATCATTCAGAGTGCGGCTACAGGAGAAGAAGATCTTGCAGGCGTTATCAAAGAGGAAGCGGAAAAGGCCCAGAAATCTGCCGATGATATGATGAAGTAACTCTGATAATTAAGAGGGCTGTCGTAAACCTGTGACAGCCCCTTTTCGTTAAGATGTGAGGTGTGACATGAGAAAATTTTTGAGAAAACATATATATCTTGTTTTCATAATGCCGGCGCTGCTCTGGATTCTGGTGTTTACAATCTATCCGTTTTTGTATTCTTTCTATATCAGTGTGACAGATATGAACCTGCTGAGAATGGGGCAGTTTGTTACAGGTTTTGCACTGGCATATCTGTTCCATAAAAAGAGATTTCTGTCAGGTCTTGGAAGAACGAGTGTTATCATGCTGCTGATCAGCTTTGTTCTTACGCTGATCTACATGTTCGTGTTCAGGGGGGGATAATGACGTATGAGAAAAGTGAAAAAAACGACTCGTAAGATATGCTTATATGCAGTGTCAGTGCTCGTGATTCTGATCTTCCTGGTTCCGATTTACTGGGTATTTATTACATCCTTCAAGCACACGGAAGACATGTTTGTCTATCCGCCCCAGTGGTATATTGTGAGCGGTACGCTGGAGCACTACAAAAAAGTACTGTTTGAGACACTGATGCCCATCGGTTTCCGCAACTCCTTTATCATCAGTGCTTCGGCAGTGGTAATTGCTGGGTTCCTTTCTGTGCTGGCCGCATATGGATTTTCAAGATACCGGTTTAAGGCCAATAAGCCGCTGATGGTATTTCTTCTTGTGACGAAAATGCTCCCTCCAGTGTGCTGATTGTACCGCTTTATGTTATGATGAACAAGTTCCTTTATGCTGGACGGACAGACAATTGTCATTGAAGACTATCTGGAAATCAAACCGTATAACAGAGAAAAACTGTTTGCAGCCCTGAAATCAGGAAAAATCATCTGCGGACCGTGGTATATTCTTCCGGATGAACTTCTCATCAGCGGAGAATCCCATATCAGAAACTATCTGAAGGGCACGGAAATCGTGGCGGGAGCAGGAACGAAGATGGAGACGGCGTATCTGCCGGATTCCTTTGGACATCCTGCACAGATGCCGCAGATTGTGGAAGAGCTCAGAGGCAAACTGGGAAGCCTTGCATCCTTTACGGGAGAACTCCGTTCCGGAGAACGTTCCATGCTTCTGGGTGGTACACTGTCGACACGGATGTATCTGAAGCAGAAAAACGATGCGGTCCAGAACAGGATGGAACGGTATCTGGAGCCTGTGCTGGCCATTGAGAAGCTGTGTGGAGGCAAGTGGGATGCCAGAGGGTATCAGGATTATATCCGGAAAAAGATTCTGGAAAATCATCCTCACGACAGCATCTGCGGATGCAGTATCGATGAAGTGCACGCAGAGATGGTATCGCGGTATGAATGCGTCGAGCGCCTGGAGAATATGCTGATTCAGGACGCAGTGGTCAGATGCGCATATAAAAAAGAAGAGAAGCAGCCGGAGCGCAGAACAGGACTTTTCCTGTTCGGATAACCGGCAGGGCTGCAGATGTGAAAAACTGACAGGGAGGGTGCTTTTATGCGGAGCATCGTCTCTTCGAGAACAGAAAGAATATCTACACAGGCTCCGGCGGACTCGGCTATTCCAATGCCCCACAGAAAAAGGACGAGGATATTGTACTGAAGGATATGTGGGGATTTGCGGATGTTCAGGAATTCAGCGGTGTTTCTCCTGAGATGTTCGAGGAATTTGCCATTATGAATCAGAAAATCGGCCTGAATCTGTTCGGTTTCGGCTGTTATGGCTGCTGTGAGCCTCTCGACGGAAAGTATGATGCGATATACAGAAATATCACGAACGTCAGAAGACTCAGTGTAAGCCCCTGGTCCGATATTCCCATGGCTGTAGAGAACATCGGACAGAAAGCCATCTTTTCCTGGAAGCCGGATCCGGCGCGCATCTGTACCGGATTTGATGAGGATGAGATTTTCAGATGGCTGAAGGATGTGGCTCATCGTGGCAGGACAGCCGTCAGCATCACATTACATGCCGGTTCTGCAGAGAATCCAGGTTGCCGGAAAAGGGCTGATTATTATGGCACCGCCATCCGATGTTCCGCTTCTTCTGGAGGGACTTTCTGCGAAGGGACTGTATATTCATACAGAGACAGAGACGCAGGAGGAAGCAGAAGAAATTATCAGGTATGTGGAGAAAAACAGCAGGGAATAAATCATACCTTGCACAATCCTGCTTCATGTGCTATAGTCAAGGCAGTGTATCTGTGAAAATACTGAACAGATACAGTTAAATATGAGCAGTAAGTGTCGGAGCGTGAAGATACGGTAGCGTGTTTTTGCGTCCGGTGAAAAGGGAAACAGGTGAGAATCCTGTACGATCTCGTCACTGTATGCAGGGAGTGTACACCGAAGTGCCACCGGGAGACCGGGAAGGCGGTGCTGCATGAGGATCTGCAAGTCAGGAGACCTGCTTGCTGCTGGTGCAGGAGAAAACTCCGGACCACGAGGGATTGGTTGTGCCGTGAATAGTTTCAGACAGTATTCTATGTTGACCTTCCGTCATTGGCGGAAGGTCTTTTGCAGCATATGAAATGGCGGACGTGATTTCGCTTTTTGAATGCAGGAAATATACGGGGACCGGAGAAATAAGAAGGAGGACTGTAAATAATGGAAACAGAAAAGGGCAGGGCGGTTCTTGCTGTGAGCTTCGGTACGAGCCATGCGGACACGTGTGAAAAAACGATCGGAGCGATTGAGGAGGAGATCCGCAGAGCATACCCGCAGTATCCGGTTTACCGGGCGTGGACCAGCGGCATGATCCGCCGGAAGCTGGAGAAGCGTGACGGAATACACATTTTCAGCGTGAGCGAAGCGATGGAACAGATGAAGCGTGACGGGATCAGAGAGGTTCTTGTGCAGCCGACCCACGTGCTGAATGGGATTGAGAATACCCGGATGGAACAGGAGATTGAGACGGCCGGGCAGCTGTTTGACCGCATTGTGGTGAGCAGTCCGCTTCTGACTACCGGGGAGGATATGGAGCAGGTGGTACAGGCGCTTATTGAGGAGTGGAGACTGGATGAGGATGAGATGCTGGTCTACATGGGCCATGGCACGGACCATCATTCCAATGCTGTCTACGGAGCGCTGAATGATCTGCTTGCAGACAGAGGCTGCCGGAATATGATAATCGGAACGGTGGAAGCGTCACCGTCAGTCGGGGATATCGTGGATGCTGTGAAAAAGACGGATATGCGGCGGATTGTGCTGGCGCCGTTTATGATCGTGGCAGGAGACCACGCCAACAATGATCTGGCGGGAGATGAAGAGGATTCCTGGAAGAGTATCTTTGAGAAGGAGGGCTATGAGGTCCGCTGTGAGCTTAAGGGACTCGGGGAATATGAAAGTATCCGCAGGATTTTCCTCAGACATCTGAATGAGGCGCTGCAGGAGATGGAAAAGGGACAGAAGCAAAGCTGAATGTACTGTGAAGGTATTGAACAGATACGAACAGATAACAGAAAGGAATTACAGAGAATGGACGGAAAAAAAGGAAAGTTATACGGTGTCGGCGTGGGACCGGGAGATCCGGAGCTGCTTACGCTGAAAGCGCTGAGGCTGATTGGGGAGGCAGATATCATTGCGGTGCCCGGTGAAAATCCGCGGGAAAGTGTTGCGTATAAAATCGCTGCAAAGGCGTATGAGAGAATGGACGAAAAAGCTTTGATCGCCATTCCGATGCCTATGACAAAGGAAAAAGAGATTCTGGAAATGGCCCACAGAGAGGGCACACGGAGACTTCAGGAAAAGCTGGATGAGGGCAATACGGTTGTATTCCTGACACTGGGAGATCCGACCGTGTATTCCACGTATCTTTATGTTCACAAACGCATCGATGAGCTTGGATATGAGACGGAAATTGTGAGTGGAATCCCGTCTTTCTGTGCAGTATCTGCAAAGCTGAATATGGGACTTGTGGAGAAGGCGGAGCCGCTGCATGTAATTCCCGCGTCCTATCAGGTGGAGGATGCCCTGAAGCTTCCCGGCACCAAGGTGCTGATGAAAGCAGGGAGAAAGATCAGATCTGTCAGAGAGAAACTGCTGGAGCTGGATGAAGATGGCATGATGATTGAAAACTGCGGTATGCCGGACGAAAAAATATACCGCACGGTGGAGGAGATACCGGATACGGCAGGATATTATTCACTGATTATCGTAAAAGAGAAGAAACACAGGGAGTCGTAATTATGGGTATACAGATGACCGGGATTGATCACAGCACTGCTGAGATTGATGTCCGTACCGTGTTTTCGTTTACAAAAAAGAGTATGGCTGAGGCAATCGAGAGGCTGAAGCAGATACAGGGGGTGGAGGGCTGCGTCCTGCTTTCTACCTGCAACCGTGTGGAGCTGTGGGTCAATACGGATGAAAGCTTTCAGTGGGATCTCTGTGAGCTGCTCTGCGAGATACGGGGTGTCCCTGCCGACGCTTATCGGGAATATTTCCGGTCACGCCGGGAAAATGACGCGGTACAGCATCTGTTCCGGCTGGCATCCGGACTGGAGTCGAGGATTCTCGGTGAGGACCAGATTATTACGCAGGTAAAGGATGCACTTGCCTTTGCCCGTGAGCATTATGCTGCGGATCATGTTCTGGAAACGCTGTTTCGCCAGGCTGTGACCGGGGCAAAGAAAATCAAGACTTCCGGAATCATGCTTTCTCCTGCGGATCAGTCTGTGGTGCATACTGCAATTGATACGCTGAAAAGGGAGGGCTGCACATTTCGCGGCAAGAAATGTATGGTGATAGGGAACGGCATCATGGGCAAGCTGGCTGCGACGCTGCTGCAGAGAGAAGGCGCTGATGTGACGGTGACTGTGCGCCAGTACAGGAGCGGTATTGTTGAAATACCGAAGAACTGCAGCCGGATCGATTACGGACGGCGTATGGAGCTGTTCGGCGACTGCGATTACGTGGTCAGCGCGACGATCAGTCCCAACTGTACACTGACGAGAGAACAGGTGGAGCAGTACTGGAAAAAGCCGGTGGTGCTCATAGATCTTGCTGTGCCCCGGGACATTGATCAGCGGGCCGGTGAATTGCCGGGTGTGCGCCAGTATGATATTGACAGTTTTCGGGAAGAGGCGCAAAGCGATGCGCAAAAGGACGAAATACGCAGGGCAGAATCGTGTCTGGAGGAGCAGATGCAGGAATTCTACGTCTGGTATGAGTGCACGGATCTGATTCCGAAAATACAGAGGATCAAGGAGAGCGCTGCCACAGATCTGGAGCTGCGGCTTCAGAAAAAACTGAGGGAGCTTCCTCTGTCCGAGAAAGAGCTGAAAAAGCTTCAGACTGATATTGAGGCGGCAGCGACGAAAACAGTGAACAAGATGCTGTTCGGGCTGCGCGACGGAGCAGAAAAAAGAACATTCCGGGAATGCCTGGAGGTGCTGGAGCATATCTATGAAGGATAGAAGGCATACAGAGAAGGAGCGGATGTATGCAGCGCTGGAGGGATATATGAAAGAAAAACTTATTATCGGCAGCCGTGAGAGCAGACTGGCTGTCATTCAGACGGAGATGGTGCGCAGCTATATCAGCAGCCGTCACCCAGAACTGCAGGTGGAAATCCTGACAATGAAGACAACGGGAGATAAAATCCTGAACCAGTCCCTGGAAAAAATAGGAGGTAAGGGCCTGTTTGTCAGGGAGCTGGATGCAGCGCTTCTGGAAAAACGTTCCGATCTGTCTGTGCACAGCCTGAAGGATGTCCCGATGGAATTGCCAAAGGAGCTTCCTCTGGTGGCATTTTCCAAAAGAGAGGACCCGCGGGATGTGCTGGTGCTTCCGGAAGGAAAGAGTGAGATTGATTTTTCAAAGCCGGTGGGGTGTTCCAGCAAACGGCGTATGCTGCAGTTTCAGGAGCTGTATCCCCAGGCGGTTTTTAAGACCATCCGCGGCAATGTGCAGACGAGGCTGCGCAAGCTGGACAGCGGAGAATACAGTGCCACAATTCTGGCTGCGGCCGGCCTGAAGCGGCTGGGACTGGAGCACAGGATCAGCCGTTACTTTACGACAGATGAAATGATTCCGGCTGCAGGCCAGGCGATCCTGGCAGTACAGGGCCGCGCAGATGACAGCTGCTGGTTTCTGGACGGATATTCTGATAAGGAATCGGAACTGTGTGCCCTGGCGGAGCGCGCATTTGTGCGCAGGCTGGGGGGAAACTGCAGCACGCCGGCTGCGGCGTATGCGCAGGTGATTGGAGAAAAGATCGTGATGAAAGCCCTTTATCTCGATGAACAGGCTGACAGACTGCACAGAGGAGAGCTGGAGGGAAGTATCCGGGAACCGGAGGAAATCGGACGGAAGCTGGCAGAGCAGTTTCTGGGAGACTGAGAAACTCAGATGGAAGCTGGCAGAGCAGTTTCTGCGAGGCTGAGAAACTCAGATGGAAGCTGGCAGAGCAGTTTCACGTGTGATGTCACCGGGATTTCTGCACATTCTGAGTGAAAACACCTCGTGGAACAGTGGCATGTGGACAGCAACGAAAGAACAGAACGTATGGAGGAAAAAATGGAAGACAGGAAAGTGGGGAAAGTCTGGCTGGTAGGCGCGGGCCCCTCCGATCCGGGATTGCTCACGCTGAAGGGGAAGCAGGTTCTGGATCATGCGGAGGTGGTCGTTTACGATGCTCTGGCAGGACAGTCTGTCATCAATATGATTCCGGATGGAGCAGAGGCAATCAATGTGGGAAAACGCTCCAGCAATCATATGATGGAGCAGGAGGATATCAGCAGGCTTCTGGCAGATAAAGCAAAGGAAGGGAAGCGAGTGGTGCGTCTGAAGGGCGGAGATCCGTTCCTGTTCGGGCGCGGAGGCGAAGAACTGGAGCTTCTGGCTTTGGAGGGAATTCCGTATGAGGTGGTTCCGGGAATCCCATCGGCCATCTCTGTTCCGGCTTACCAGGGAATTCCGGTGACACACCGTGATTTCTGTTCCTCGCTTCATATTATTACGGGACATAAACGTGCCGGCGAACCGTATACCATAGATTTTGAGGCACTTGTGAGAACGGGCGGAACGCTTGTATTTCTGATGGGCGTGGCAGCGCTGGGCGATATCTGCAGCGGTCTGCTGGCAGGGGGTATGAGCCCGGATATGCCGGCAGCTCTGCTGATCTGCGGAACCACAGCCGGTCAGGAGCGCATTGTGGCGACAGTATCGACGCTTGAGCAGGAGGTAAAACGGCGCGGCGCAAGAACTCCGGCAATCATTGTTGTGGGAGGGGTCTGCAGCCTTGCGGAAACACTGGGATGGTACGAAAAGCTCCCTCTGTCCGGCGCGAAGGTGGTGCTGACACGTCCGAAGGAGCTGATCAGCAAGACGGCTCAGAAGCTGCGTGCTCTCGGCGCTGAGGTGCTGGAGCTTCCGGCAATCCGTACAGTGCGGATTGCAGATAATAAAAGGCTGCACGAGGCCTTTACAGAGCTGGAATCGTACCAGTGGATCGTATTTACAAGCCGTGCCGGTGTACGTATTTTCTTTGAAGAGATGTCGGAACAGCATGTGGACATGCGAAGACTTTCCGGTGCCAGGTTTGCAGTCATCGGTGAGGGAACCCGCGCAGAGCTGGAGCAGCATGGGCTGTATGCAGATCTGATGCCGGAGATTTACGATGCAAAACATCTCGGAAAAGCGCTGTATGACAGATGCAGCGGCGGTGAGCGCATTATGATTCCGAGATCAGCGATCGGAAGTCTTGAACTTACGGCTGCGCTGAAACCGTGCCGGATATCAGGCGAAGAGCCGGATCCGGAGGAAGGAACCGGAAAATATCCTGAGGTGGATGATATTGCAGTGTACGATACCGTCTGTGACCGGAGCCGTTTTGTGGATCTGAGAGCGGAGCTGGAGAACGGTACCATTGATTATGCCGTATTTACCAGCGCATCAACGGTAAAAGGTTTTGCAGCGGCAGCCGGGGAAGCTGTCTGCGGGAAGGTAAAGGCTGTCTGCATCGGGAAACAGACGGCAGCAGCGGCAGACGCATATGGTATGCAGACGTGGACATCGGAAAAGGCGACCATAGACAGTCTGATCGGGAAACTGACGGAGGTTCACAATAAGATTTCACATATGGAGAGGAATGACAAAGGATATGAGTAAAACGAAGTCAGAACAGATTTTTGAGCGTGCATGCAGAGTGATTCCCGGCGGTGTAAACAGCCCGGTACGCGCTTTCGGTTCCATCGGGGGGACACCGCGGATGATCTGCAGAGCAGACGGCGCGTATATGACGGATGAGGACGGCAATGAGTATCTTGATTTTGTCGGGTCTTGGGGGCCGATGATTCTCGGACATAATCACCCGGAAGTCCGGGAGGCAGTTGTGAAAGCCTGTGAGAACGGTCTGAGCTACGGAGCGGCGACACTGCGTGAGGTGGAAATGGCAGAGCTGATCTGCGGCGCTGTTCCGAATGTGGATATGGTTCGTATGGTAAATTCCGGTACGGAGGCGGTCATGAGTGCCATCCGTGCGGCGAGAGGATATACGGGCCGTGACAAAATTATCAAGTTCATGGGATGCTATCACGGGCACTCCGATGCGCTGCTTGTCCAGGCGGGCTCCGGTGTCATGACGGCGGGAATTCCGGACAGTGCCGGCGTTCCGCAGGGATGTACGAAGGACACGCTGTCTGCCGTTTACAATGATGTTTCTTCTGCGGAGAGACTGTTTGAAGCATTTCCGGAGGAGATCGCGGCTGTTATTGTCGAGCCGGTGGGAGCGAACATGGGAGTTGTCCCGCCGCAGCCGGGTTTTCTCGAGAGCCTGCGCAGTCTCTGTACGAAATACGGCGCAGTTCTGATTTTTGACGAAGTCATTACCGGTTTCCGTCTCGGATTCACCGGCGCCCAGGGATATTTCCATGTGGATGCCGATCTTGTGACGTACGGGAAGATCATCGGCGCAGGCATGCCTGTGGGCGCATACGGCGGAAAGCGTGAGATTATGGAGCGGGTAGCTCCGGTGGGCCCTGTCTATCAGGCAGGAACATTGAGCGGCAATCCCGTTGCCATGGCAGCAGGGCTGACTCAGCTTACGATTCTGCGGGATCACCCGGAGATTTATGAGGAGCTGAATAAAAAGAGTGAATGGTTTTACGCGGAGGTGCGCAGAATCATGGAGGAAAAAGGTGAGGAAGCCTGTGTGAATTCCTGCGCTTCTCTTGGCTGTGCTTTCTTTACAAAGACGCCGGTAGTAAATTATGAGACGGCGAAGACCTCCGATACATCCAGATATGCAGCATATTTCAGACATATGCTGTCCCATGGAATCTACATCGCTCCGTCGCAGTTCGAGGCCATGTTCCTCTCGGCTGCACATACGCAGGAGGAACTGGAACGCGTTCTTGAGATTATGCGGGCGTTCTGATCAGAAGAAGAAAAATAAAAATAATCGCATCTGTGAAATCTTTTCAGAGAGACTGCAGATGCGATTTTTCTGTTTCCGGGATATTAACCGAATCTAGCAGTTATTCGGTTATGAGCAGGCAGCGAAGCGGATTGCGAATACCCGCCTGACTCTGCAGCAATATGCTTCACAATGCACGTGAACACTGCCGTTTGCAACCGCCGGTTGACAGATTTCCAGGCGCAATTGGTGGTTGTCAACCGGCATTTGTGATATGATGGGAGCATCTTAAGAGAAAAAACATTGCGATATCGCAGACTGCAGACAAATATAAGGAGGATGTATGATCTTAGCAGAAAAAATTACAAAATTAAGAAAACAGAATGGCTGGTCTCAGGAAGAGCTGGCCATGAGACTCAATATCTCCCGTCAGTCCGTATCGAAGTGGGAGAGTGCTTCATCGATCCCGGATCTGGACAAGATTATCCGCCTGAGCGAAATTTTCGGAGTCAGTACGGATTATCTTCTGAAGGATGAGCTGGAGGAGGATATGGAAAATATTGTTGTGACGGATACGGAAGGATTCGGGGAGAACCGAAAAGTCAGGACCGTTTCTCTGGAAGAGGCAAATGACTACATGGCTCTGGAGGAGACGTCTGCAAAAAGGATTGCAGCAGGGGTGTCCGCCTGCATCCTGTCCCCTGTGCTTCTGATTCTCATGAGCGGTCTGGCAGAATATCAGAAAATTAATATGACAGAGAATATGGCAGGGGGAACAGGTGTATCCATTCTGCTTCTGATCATTGCCGGCGCGGTTGCCGTGTTTATCACAGAGGGAATGAAGCTTGAGAAATACGGATATATGGAAAAGGAAATACTCTCGCTGGAATATGGGATCGCAGGTATTGTGGAGACGAAGCGGGATTCTTTCGAGATGGCATATAAGAGATGTATTGTTGCGGGAGTCGCTCTGTGCATTCTCAGTGCTGTGCCGATATTTGTGGCAGCGGCCTTTGATTCACCGGAGATCGTCTACATTTACTGTGTCTGCTTTCTTCTGGTGCTGATTTCACTGGCTGTATTTCTGTTTGTATGGTCCGGGATTATCTACGGAAGCTATCAGAAGCTTCTGGAAGAGGGAGAATATACACGGGAGAAAAAACAGGAGAACAAAAACAACAGCAACCTTGCAAAAGTGTACTGGTGTCTGGCGACTGTGATTTATCTCGGATACAGCTTCGCGACAGGAAAATGGGAGATCAGCTGGATTATCTGGCCCTGCGCAGGCATTCTTTATGCGGCAGTGTGCGGAATTGCGGCTATGCTCAGGAAACGGTGAGCTGCTGTTTACTTCGTTCACAGTAACATCGAGGATGTCTTTTAACGGATATAAACCGGTTGGATTATGGAGAAAACTGCGTTATACTGATTCCATAGTGCAGAAAGATGAACCGGGGGGATGCATGATGGAGCGATATCAGGAAATCAACGCAAAAACCATAGACAAGAGGACAGAAAGACATATGAAAAAAGAAGAAATCCTTCAGATATTACAGGATAACATAGCAAAGGTGATGATCGGGAATGAGCAGACGATCCGGCTGCTCCTTGCGTGCATTCTGGCAAAGGGGCATGCGCTTCTTGAGGATGTGCCGGGGACGGGAAAGACGGTGATGGCAAAGTCGATTGCGAAATCAGTGCAGGCGGAGTTCGGGCGCATCCAGTTTACGCCGGATATGCTTCCGTCCGATGTGACGGGACTGAATTATTTTGATGCAAAGTCCGGCGAGTTCGTTTTTTCTCCGGGACCTGTCTTCTGCAATATCCTTCTCGCGGATGAGATCAACCGCGCGACGCCGAAGACTCAGAGCAGCCTGCTGGAGTGTATGGCGGAGCGGCAGGTGACGGTGGATGGAGTGACGCGGACCCTGGAGGAACCGTTTCTCGTGATTGCGACCCAGAACCCGCTGGAGACACTGGGGACCTTCCCTCTTCCCGAAGCCCAGAAGGACCGTTTTCTGATGCAGATTTCCATGGAGGAGCTGAGTTCCGGACAGGAACTGGCCATGATAAACCGGTTTTTGAAGGATGAGCCGCTGCAGACGCTTGAGCCGGTCTGTGCGAAAGAGGAGCTGGCAGCACTTCAGGAACAGTGCCGTGAAATCTATATTCACAGCGATCTTCTGAATTATATTGTGGAGGTGATTCATGGCACCAGGCGTCACGCCAAAGTATCCGGCGGCGTAAGCCCCAGAGGAACGCTGGCTTTTGTGCGGGCATCCCAGGGATACGCCATGGTGCAGGGGCGTGATTACGTGGTGCCGGAGGACATTCGTGCAGTTGCTGTCCCTGTGCTGGCACACAGACTGTCCATGGCCGGATTCGGAGAAGGAAGAAAGGAAGAACGCCGGGTGATTGAGGAGGTGCTGCAGACCACAGCACTGCCTATGGAAGAGTGGAGCAAGAGGTAGCTGTATGTTGATTTTACTGCTTTTGGGGTTCCTGCTGGCGTGGCTGCTGGCGGATTTCGTTTACCGCAGATACTGGGACCGTGGACTGGAGATCCTTGTGCAGTTTGCGGATGACAGTGTTTACGAGGGAGATTCCACGATTCTCAGAGAAGAAATCTCGAACAATAAATACCTGCCGATGCCGGCGGTGGAAATCTGCATGGCCATGAGCCGGAATCTGGAATTTTCTTCGCCGGAGAAGGAGAACTCCAATATTACAGATCAGAATTACAAAAGGGATGTTTTTTCATTTCTTGGACATCAGAAGGTGATCCGGAGGATTCCCGTTTCCTGCCCGAAACGGGGATTTTATCAGATTACAAAAGTGCAGGTACTGGCATATGACCTGTCCTACAGCAGTCACTTTTACCGTGAGCTTGATCAGCACACACAGATGTATGTGTACCCGCGCCGGGTGGATGTACAGCGGATCAGCCTGATCTGCCAGGCCATTTCAGGCATGGTTCTCGTACAGAACCGGCTGTATCCGGATCCCTTTGAGTTTTCAGGTATCCGGGAATATCAGCGGGCAGACCCGATGAACCGGATCAACTGGAAAGCTTCGGCAAAAAACGGAAATCTGATGGTGAATCAGCAGGATTCAACGACCAGCATCACTGTCACACTGATTCTTGATGTGGAAGATTCCGGTATCCTGAAGTACGAAAGTCTGACAGAAGAATCCATCCGGATTGTGGCCTCCCTTGCCGCCCGCCTTGTGGGTGCAGGGATGGAACTGGATGTGATTGGCAATGCAGCGGCGGGGCAACTGAATGTGAACGGCAATGCAGCGGCGGAGCAGCCGAATGTGAACGGCAATGCAGCGGCAATGAAGCCGGAGGCTGACAGCAATGCAGCGGCGGGGCAGCCGGAAGGTACTTCATCCGCGCAGCATCTCGCGATTCATATAAAGAGCGGCGCCGGAAGAATGCAGGAGCTGAACCGGATGCTGGCATGTATTGATACGAAAATTCCTGCAGATGATATCAGAGGGATTCTGGAGGATGAGATTCATAAAAAGGTGACGGGACATATTTACGTGCTTGTTTCCAAAAATGTTTATCCGGAAACGGGGAGTCTTCTGGAACGGCTGAGCGCAGGGAACAATCAGATCCTGTGGGTGGCGCCGGTGCACCGGAATATGATGGCAGAGGAGTTCCGGAAACCGGGAGTGCAGCGGATGCGCTGGGAAGTGGAGTGATGTTTTATGGAAAAGGTATCGGATGCGCACGGAACAGAGAACATATTCCTGAACGGAGACAGTCTGTCTGCCGTTCTGTCCTGGATTCACGCAGTGCTTTTATTTACCGGCCTGTACCTGGTGGAAGCAGGAATTCTGAGGCTGGATCAGGGCAGTGCAGTCCGCAATCTGGCCGGAAGTATCTGGCTTTTCGTTCCGGTGATATCGAGCTGGTATCTGATCCGCAGAAGCAGCAGCTTTTTTCTGTATGCGGCAGCAGGGACTGCTGTGACAGCGGCGACAGCTTTTCTCTCAGAAAGCATTCTGACGGCGGTGCTGTCAGTGGTGATCTTTCTGATACGGTGCTATGTCAGGGTGATCCGCGGGCACATGCAGGATATGGCCCAGGGAGAAGCTGAATGGCATCCGCAGGTAGAACTGTGGGAGATTCCAACAGTCCTGGATTCCCCGAAGGTGAGACACTCTGCTGTATTGATTGTATGCTATTTTGTTCTGATTTTTCTGGAACAGTCTGATTTTCTGCCCTGGCTGTTCTGGCTGCTGCTGGCAGAAGGGATCATCTGTCACATTTCCAACAGTCTTGCAAATCTGAAACAGTTCATCCTTGAAAAAAGACGGGTGGCGAATCTTCCTGTGAAGACGATCCGTCACATCGGTATTGCCGTCTTATGCGGGACACTTCTGCTGATGGTGCTGTTTCTGATGCCTGCCGTGCTTTACGGAGAAGAACCGCTGACCGGTATGGTAAACCTTCTGAGAGGACATGAGTACGAGGCAGAGCTTCCGCCGATGCCCGGAATGGAAATGGGCGGTGACGGTATGCAGGATATGCTGCAGGCTATAGCCGAAGAGTCCTACAGGGAGCCTCCGGCGTGGCTTGCCACACTTCTGGATATCATCATGTATGTGGCGGTGGCCCTGACAGCGATGGCGTGTGTGCTGATGGTATTTCATTTCTTCCGCCGGATGATGCGCTCTTTTGCGAAGGGGGAGGAAGAGGATGAGATCATTTTTCTCGGCGGGACATCGGAGGACGGCATCTTCGGAGTGCGGCGGAAAAAAACGGGAGCGGGACGGAGCTCTCCCAACATGAAAATCCGGAAAAAATATAAAAGAACAATAATGAAGCAAATACAGGGCAGCCCGTCCGGCTTCGAGACACCGGACGAGCTGGAAGAGAAGGCGGGACTGCGTGAGCAGGAGGAGCTGCAGTATTTTCATGAAACGTATGAAAAAGCCCGCTATGGATACGGAGAATGCTCCCGGGAAGAGGCGGAGCGTTTCGGGAAAATCCGCATGAAAAACTGAGTGCAGAGGAGAAACATGGAAAAATTAATTCAGAAACTTATTGCCCGGTGGAACGATCAGCTTCCCGGGCTGGGATCGTTTGCGCTGAAGCTGGTCATATGTATTCTTGTATATCTGATCGGGAAAAAGGTGATTGCCTGGGTGGTCCGCATTTTGCGCCGTGCCCTGGAGAGGGCAAAGGTCCAGGCGGGTGCCGTTACGTTTACGGCTTCCGTCGTAAAAATCGGACTGTACCTGATACTGGTGCTGGGAATCGCAATGCAGTTCGGACTGAAAGAGTCTTCCGTGGCGGCAGTTGTTGCCTCCGGCGGCGTGGCAGTTGGCCTTGCATTGCAGGGCGGCCTGTCAAACTTTGCAGGCGGTTTTCTGCTGCTGCTTTTCCAGCCTTTCCAGGTGGGTGATTACATTATCACACAGGGTCAGGAGGGAACTGTACAGAAAATCGAGATTCTCTACACGACGCTGCAGACCATGGACAACCGCCGCGTGATCGTGCCCAACGGAAGCCTTGCCAACAATGTGATTGTCAACGTGACAGCTGCCGCGAAACGCAAGCTGGAGATCAAAGTGGGAATTTCCTATCAGGACAGCCTGGAAAAGGCGCGTAATGTCATGGAACGCCTGATTGAGGAGGAGAGCGGCATTCTGCATGAGGAGGAGCATCAGGTATTTGTGGCGGAGCTGGCAGAGAGCAGTGTCATCCTCGGGATGCGCTGCTGGGTGATGACCGACCAGTATTACCCTGTGCTGTGGAGACTGAATGAGCGGCTGAAAAACGAGTTTGACAGGGAAGGGATCTGCATTCCCTATCCGCAGGTGGATGTGCATATAAGATAGAACTAGGTGACGGAAAATTTTAACATCCCTGAAGTAATCAGCAATATTTCGCAAATGCCGATTGCTTCAGGGGTGTTTTTTAATTATAAAATCAGTTTTCCGACGGCATCAGCAGCTCCGGATCCAGCCGCTTTATGTGAGATTCCAGCGTAGTGCGGTCCACAAGCGCCGGTACAACGCCCTGGCGGGAGATGCAGAAGCCTGCGGCGTACATGGCAATACGAATTGCTTTTTTGAGTGAATACCCGTCTGTCAGATAAGAGGCCAGGCAGGAAATAAATGCATCCGCGCCTCCGGTGGTATCCACGGGAGTGAAAGCTGCGGCCGGGAAAAATTCCGATGTGTCTCCGGTTTTCAGATAACATCCCCGGGAACCGAGGGTGATAATAATATTGGGAATTCCCTGTCTGAAAAAGTAATCGGCCTGTTCCTCTATTGTATCACAGGATGGAGGACTCAGCAGAGCAGCTTCCCTCTGATTCGGAATCAGAAAATCAATATACCTGTAAAGATTTTCCGGCACGGATTTAATCACGGTGGGTTTCAGGAAAGTCATTGCACCGTAATGCTTTGCGGTTTTTGCTGCTTCCAACGTAGTTTCGTTGGCAATCTCCGTGGAAATCAGACAGCAGCCGGCGTTTTTGAAAAGATGCTGACGCTTCTGAATGCATTCCGGGCTGAGAATTCTGTTTGCCCCGGTCAGAAGGGTGATAGCACTCTCGCCGCTTTCCTCTATATAAATATACGCTTTCCCGGTCGGAATATTTTCGTTCCGGCGGATTCCCTGAGTAATGACGTGCTCCTTTTCCAGAATATCAAAGATCAGGTTGGAGTCAATATCATTGCCTATTTCTCCGATCAGTGAGACTTCGCGCCCGAATTTGGCAGAACCGACTGCCTGATTTGCACCTTTTCCGCCAAGAGTAAAGGTGGAATTTAAAATTCTGGTTGCTTTCCCGACCTGGGGAAGGTGATCTACATTAAAGGTCAGGTCCGTATTGATACTGCCGACTACTACGATTTTCTTCGCACGAAGAAAAGAAGGAACGTACAGGCTGTCCTCCGTATCCAGCGAACAGTCTCCGATGAAAGTCATCTGTTCTTCGCTTTCAGGCATCTTTTCACATTTCCGGATCAGGGACTTTCCGACATAATATCCGAATTCCCTGTACGGAATTTTGATGCTTGAAATATGCGGAAAAGAGATGGATTCCCGCGAATCGTCTTTCAGGCTGACCAGTGATAAATCAGCAGGAATGGAATAGTGCAGCTTATCCATCTGTTCGTAAAGAATCAGAGAAGAGGCGAAATGCGTACTTACAACACCGGAAAATTTATAGCCCTGTATTTTGGAAAGACAGTCAGGGGAAGAAATATACATCTGCATATTGCTGTTATAAGGAATCTGATTGTCAAAAAGACACCTTTTAAATCCCTCCAGAACCATCTGTGACCGCTGGCTGCCCTGTTTCATCAGACATGCAATTTTTGTATGCTTGTAGTCGATGAGCTTCTGCGTGAGATGATATCCCATTTTTTCGTAATCAATTATATAAGAAGGGACATTGCCCCGGCTCATAATATAGCTGAACGGAATATTCTGATCGGTCAGATAATGTCCCAGCTTCTGGCTGTTCTCGTCTATCGGCTCCCAGATGACACCATCGACGTGTTTCTGGCAGAGAGTGTTGATATGTTTTAGCTCCAGATCCGGGCTGTTGCAGCTGTCAAGGAGCAGAATGCTGTAATTATTTTCTGTGGCTGCCTCCGAAATGCCGCTCAGCATGGAATTAGTGCGGGGCATGGTGCGAAACAGCACGCCGATGATGAATTTCCTGCCATTTGAAATATTCTTGACCATACCGTAAGGGGTATAGTTGTACTCTTTCACGATTTTTAAAACTTTGCTGCGCGTTTCCGGATTAATACTCTGATCTTTGCCGTTTACGATCTTGGAAACTGTGGAAATAGAAACGCCGGCAAGTGCTGCGATCTCTTTTATAGTCATATGGCTTCTCCTGATATGCCATGCGGACCCCGATTTAAAATGGGTACGCATAAATTGTGATATATTTTATTATGCAGAAAAAAGAAGGAACTGTCAAGCTGAAATACATAAATAATTGTGCAAGTTTTATAGGAAAACACTTTCCAAAATGTTTTTATTTAACAAAAATAAATGTGACTATTGACACAAAAAATGTATTTGGCTATAATGTGAGTATAAGAAAACATTTTATTAAAACATTTTACTGAGCAAAATGTATTGAGAGGAGGGGATGGTTTGAAAGAGCGGATTCTGATTATCGGAAGTTTGAATATGGACATGGTAATCGAGATGAAGCGCATGCCTTTAAAGGGGGAGACAGTTCTGGGAAACACACTGGCGTATATCCCGGGAGGCAAAGGAGCAAATCAGGCATTTGCGGCAGGCATGCTGGGTGGAAATGCAGTGATGCTTGGCTGTGTCGGCAAAGACAGTCTGGGTGACAGGCTGCGGGAAAACATGAAAAAGAGTGGCACAGATACTGCAGGAATTGCTCAGACAGAAAATGCATCGACTGGAATGGCTGTCATTTATGTGGATGACGGAGGTGACAATTCTATTGTTGTACTTTCCGGGGCGAATGGGGCGTGTGATGTCCAATACCTGAAAAACAATGATGAACTGATACGTGAGAGCTCCTACATTGTATTCCAGATGGAGATTCCGGCGGAAGCTGTTTACTACGGAATCCGCAGAGCAAAAGAGCTCGGGAAAACAGTAATTTTAAATCCGGCACCGGCGCCTGATTACCTTCCGGATGATATTTTGAGCAAGATTGATTATCTGACTCCAAATGAAACAGAGCTTCTGAAGCTGACGGGAAAAGCAGAATTTTCCGAGGAAAACATTCGTGAAGGCGCTCAGGAGCTGCTGCAGAAAGGTGTACAGAACGTTCTGGTTACGTTGGGAGACAAGGGGGTAATGCTTGTGAATCGCGCAGGTATTAATCTTTATCCCACACGGAAAGTAAATGCTGTGGATACGACGGCAGCTGGTGACTGCTTTAACGGGGCATTCGTGGTTGGTCTTGCAGAAGGCATGAGCCAGAAAGAAGCGATACGGTTTGCCAATACTGCTTCTTCAATTGCTGTGACACGAAAAGGTGCACAGAGTTCCATCCCGGACCGCAGGGAAGTGGAACTTGTAATGGAACAGATGGGAAAGAACTTATAAAAACAGGAGGAATATAGAATGAATAAAAAACGTTTACTGGCATTAGGTTTGACAGGTGCTATGGTATTGTCATCATCAGCATGCTTTACTTCACAGGCAGATGAGAAGCAGAAGCTTGTAATCTCCTGCTATCTGGCAGATGATAAGCAGGTTGAAGTGCGTCAGAATTATATTGACGGACCGCTTGCAGAAGCTTTTCCGGATGTAGACATTGAGATTAAGATGTACAATGACAGACAGAGCCTTCAGATTGAAGTTGCAGGCGGCGGCGGACCGGATATCCTGGATCTGGATGGACCTACCGATGTAGCTGAATTTGCAAAAGCAGACAGAGTTCTTCCGCTCGATGATTATGCAGAGCAGTACGGATGGGCAGATATCTTCTATGACTGGGCTTACAACAGCTGCTTCTATAATGAGAAGCTGTATTCTCTGCCGACCTCTTTTGAAGGTATGGTAATGTATTATAACACAGATGTATTTGAAGCAAATGGCTGGGAGATTCCGAAGACGAGAGCAGAGCTGGAAGAGCTGATGCCGGTAATTCAGGAAGCAGGAATTATTCCGATTTCCTTTGGTAACTCCAACTATCAGGGCGCTGTTGACTGGCTGTACTCGACATTTACCAGCTGCTACGGCGGACCGGCAGCAGTCAAGGCTGCTATGGAAGGCACAGGAAAATTCACAGACGATGCAATCAAGGCTTCTATCCAGACTATGGTTGACTGGTGGAAAGAGGGATGGATCGGTGATAAGGCTTCCCAGACAATTACAAACCAGGATATGGTTGCTTTCTTCGCAGAGGGAAGAGCAGCTATGATGATCAACGGTACATGGGCATCCAACGAGCTTCTTACAGTTTATCCGGACTGCAACTGGAATTCGGAGATGATGCCGGCAGATGAAGAGATCGGTGAAATCCTTCCGTTTGCTACAGGCGGCGGATATGCAATCAACGCAAACTCAGAAAATGCAGACCTTGCAGCAGAAGTTCTGAACTACCTGTTTACTTCTATGGACAGACATTATGCTTCTATCAATGAGGCAGGATACCAGCCGTACCCGGTTAAGACATTTGATCTTAACAGACTGGAAGGAATGGATGCGAAACTTTTCGACCAGTATCAGCTTCTGATGGATGCGCAGACAAATAATCAGATCGGATACTGCTCATGGACATTCTATCCGTCAGAGATGCGTGTATACATGAATGAGAATACAGATTCTCTGTTCCTTGACGCACTGAGTGTTGATGATTATCTGAGCAATTCTCAGACTTATATTGACGATGCGATCGCAAATGGTACGGTTCCGGTACTTCCGTAAGGAAAACAAATCTTACTTTTCCGGAACGTCAGGTATAGGAAACGTTATCAGTATGAAAGGCTGCTGATATAAAGTAACTGAAAACTCCGTATGATGATCCGAAGCGGAAGACAGCTAACGGTCAATTATGCGGAGTTTTTCTAGAAGTAATGTAATTGTTCAGGACAGGCCGAATCACTTGTTGATGAGGCCGTAAGAACATGAATCAGGTACTTATGAAGCAAGAGCAGAAACAGGTGGTGAAAGGAAAATGAAAACAGTTAAGAAGAGGCATGTAGTACCGTATCTTTTTATACTTCCGGCTTTTATTATCCATGCATGTATTGTCACGATTCCGTCGCTCAGCACGCTTGTCATGTCGATGTATGACTGGAATGGTATGGGAAATGCCACATTTATCGGACTCGATAATTTTAAAGAAATAATCCAGGATCCGATTGTTAAATTGTCACTGATTCACAATATTGAATGGCTGCTGATTTTTATTACGATTCCGTTAATTCTGGGATTTTCCATAGCAATTATTGTCAGCCAGCTGAAACGGTTCCAGATGTTTTTCCGTACTGTGTATTTTGTGCCGTACGTAATCTCAGCAGCAGTTGCCGGACGAATCTGGACAGCTTTGATGAATCCATACTATGGCGTCAATCAGGTGTTTGCAAAACTTGGTTGGGAACAGCTTTCCAAGACACTGTGGCTTGGAAATCCCAAAATTGCGCTTTTTGCAGTGGCATTTGTAGATAACTGGCACTGGTGGGGATTTATTATGGTTCTGTTTCTCGGCGCACTGCAGCAGGTAGATCCGACTTTGTATGAGGCGGCGCGGGTAGACGGCGCAAACCGTTGGCAGGAGCTGATCCATGTGTCCATTCCGGGTATTCGCCAGACGATCGCATTCGTTTTAATTATGACGATTATGTGGTCATTCCTGACTTTTGATTACGTATACGTAATGACAAATGGAGGACCGGCTAATTCTACAGAAATCATGGCAACTTATATTTACAAGAATGCATTCGTAAAATACAGAGCGGGTTATGCAAATGCAATCTGCGTTATCCAGAGCGGTATCTGCATTCTGCTGTATTTCTTCCAGAAATATGTGAGCAAGAAGGGAGGTATGGAGGATGAATAGAAGTGTGAGAAGAGGAGTAAAGTATAGGATATCCTCGATTATTTCTTATGCATACCTGATCTTTATGCTGCTGTTTGCTGCCATACCGCTTCTCCAGGTATTTTTAAATTCTTTCCGCTCTGACAGAGAAGTAAAGACCATGCCGTTGGGACTTCCTGATGAGTGGGTATTTAATAACTGGTCAGAGACGTGGGTGGTCGGAGGATATGCAACTGCATATTTCAACAGTTTGCTGACGGCGTTTGTAGTTATTGCCATTGTACTGGTTGTGGTAGGACTTGGTGCGTATGCCATCAGTAAGCTCCAGTTTAAGCTGAGAGGATTTTTTACTGCATATTTCTTTGTGGCAATTTCTCTGCCAAGCTTTCTGTATATTGTACCGGACTATTTTGTTATGAATAAAATTGGTTTGGTAGATACGAGATGGAGTCTGATGATTGTATATACTGCGACGCAGATTCCGTTTAATATGCTTCTGCTGAGAACGTTTCTGGCAGGAATTCCGAGGGAACTGGAGGAAGCGGCAAAGATTGACGGATGTAACGAACTGAACAGTCTGTTGAAAATCACACTGCCCATTGCAAAGCCGATGTTCCTTACAATTGCAATTCTTGTATTTGTACATGTATGGAATGAATTTCTGTGGTCCAACACCTTTATTACTTCTGATGAACTGAAGCTGGTTGCAACACGCTTCGTAAAATTTACCGGTGAATACGGTTCCAATATGGCACGTATCTATACGGCCAGCTGTATTACCATTCTTCCGGTTATTGTGCTGTACCTGATATTCAGCAGGAGATTCATTGAAGGTATGACAAGTGGAAGTGTAAAAGCGTAGTTGCGTGATTGTATCATGATAAGTGGGAGGATATATGAGACAGGAATTTATTGAAAAAATTTACGCCGGCTGGCTTGCAAAAATCATCGGTATTCGGCTTGGTGCTCCCGTTGAGGGCTGGACGTATGCAAAAATCAAAAATATTTATGGGGAGCTCAATCATTATCCGGTGGATTACCATGAGTTTGCGGCAGATGATGACAGCAATGGTCCGCTGTTCTTCCTGAAAGCGCTGGAGGACGGACGTCACGGCTTTGATCTGCAGGCACAGGATGTGGCAGAAGCACTTTTGAATTATGCACCTTTTGAGCATGGCTTTTTCTGGTGGGGCGGCTACGGAATTTCCACGGAGCATACAGCGTATCTGAATCTGCGCAACGGAATTCCGGCACCCAGAAGCGGAAGCATCGAACAGAATGGATCAACTACTGCAGAACAGATCGGAGGTCAGATTTTTATTGACACATGGGGGCTGGTAACTCCGGGAAATCCGGATCTGGCGGCAAAATATGCCAGAGAGGCAGCCAGTGTAACTCACGGCGGAAATGGCATTTACGGCGGAATTTTTATTGCCGTATGTATCAGCTATGCATTTGTGGAAAAAGATATAAAAAAGATTCTGGAGAAGGGTCTGTCCTATATTCCGGAGGACTGCGAATATGCGCGTGTCGTAAAAGCTGTTATGGCATTCTATGAGGAGCATCCGGAAAACTGGCGCGATTGCTTCCGGTATATCTTTGAGAATTTCGGCTATGATAAATATCCGGGCAACTGCCATATTATTCCGAATATCGCCGTAATGATCCTTGGTCTTCTCTATGGAGAAGGGGATTTCGGAAAAACACTGAACATTACAAATATGTGCGGATGGGATACCGACTGCAACGTAGGAAACGTGGCGACCATTATGGGCGTGCGCAATGGTCTGGAGGGTATCGACTACGATAAATGGAGAAAACCGATCAATGATTTCCTTGCATGCTCCAGTGTAGTTGGCTCCCTCAATATTATGGATATCCCGTATGGCGCAACATACATAGCAAAGCTGGCTTACGCTGTTGCCGGTGAAGAGATGCCGGAGCCGTGGAAAACAATCGCCGAGCAGCGCATTGACAGCTGCCATTTTGAGTACCCCGGTTCCACGCATGCGATCCGTGTCCGTGCAGATTCTTTCGGCGGGATTCCTGCAACAAGGGAAACCGATGTCATCAATACGGACGAGTCGGCAGCGTCAGGCACACGTTCTCTGAAGATTCTTGCAAAATCGGTATGGGGCGGCGATGCAGTTTACGCGTATCGCAAGACATATTATGAGCCGAAGGATTTCCACGACAGCCGTTATGATCCCTGTTTCTCACCTCTGATCTATCCGGGACAGACGCTGCATGCAAGTGCATATATTCCTGAATACAGCCAGGAGGCACTGGTAAGTCTGTACGTCAGAGATGCACATACGGGAAAGATTTACAAGAGTGAAAATCAGGAGCTGAAAAAAGGTGAATGGAAGACTCTTTCCTTTGAGATCCCGTCTCTGGATGGTGTTCTTCTTGACGAAATGGGAGTATGCTTCCATGTACTCGGAACACATACGGAAATTTTTGATTACACTGCTCTGATTGATGATTTGTATGCGGATGGCGTACCGGAGTATTCTCTGGATTTCGCAAATGAAAAAGAAGAAGTCTGGACCGGACTTCACAGAGAAATCAGCCAGATGACGAAGCTGAAAGGTTTAATGTATCTTGCTGACGGACAGCTGAATCTGTCCTGTTCTGACTTTGCAGAGGCGTATACAGGCAGATATGACTGGACGGATTATACGGCAGAGTTCAGCTTCACACCGCTTACCGGTGAAAATCACATGGTCAATGTCAGAGTTCAGGGTGCAATCCGTTCCTATGCATTTGGACTTCTTCCGAATGGAAAGGCTGCAATTCTGAAAAATGATAATGGATACCGTGTGCTGACAGAGGCTGATTTCCAGTGGAAAGCAGGAACAGAGTACACCGTGAAAATAACAGCAAAAGGAAACTGTCTGAGGGCTGAGATTGACGGATGCGTGCTGGAGGCATGCGATAATGAAAGACCGTATCTGAAGGGCTCCGTAGGAGTATCCATGCAGAAGGGCAGCCATGACAGATACAGAAGAATCAGAATCGGCAGAGTGTAAATTGCTGCGCTGATACAGAGTGAAGCTCTGCATGAGACATACTGATATGTGGTCATTTATTCTACGGTCAAAAGACGGACATCGATGAAGCGACAACAGGGCTGTGGAATATTGACTCCCGCATCAGCCGGGTGAACATACGTGTACGTATGATTATCAACTGATGCGGGAAATATATGAATAAAAGTGCCGATAAGACGGCACATATGCACAGGACGTATCAGAAATGTTGAACTATGGGAGGGTGACATATGGATATATACGGACTTGGAACACTTGCAATAGATGTATTGATGAAGGTAGACAAGCTTCCGTCGGCAGACGGCTTCTGCATTATCAAAAGCAGTGAGAGACAGCCGGGCGGCAGCGGCACCAATGTAATTGTTCAGGCGGCGCGTCTCGGCGCATCGTGCGGCTTTATCGCCGGAGTCGGAGATGACGGTCTGGGAAAGGATGTTCTGAGCAGCCTTGAGCAGGAAAAGGTGGATGCATCACAGATGAAGATAAAGCCGGGTATGATTACACTTCATACGGATATCGTCATCGATGATGAGGGCGACAAATTTATCATGCTGAATATGGGTGATGCATTCGGTGCACTGCAGGAAGAAGAGGTCAATGAGGATGTAATTGCGGACTCAAAGGTATTCTATACGGATCTTCTGCCGTATGCTCCTGCTGTCCGCGGCCTGAAGATAGCAAAAGAACACGGGGTGAAGACGGTTTTCAATATGCAGGTCGGACTGGGTACGATGGAAGGCCTGGGAGCAACAAGAGAAGCCATTCTGGATGCACTGAAATATGTGGATGTATTTGCACCTTGCCAGGAAGGACTGTACGGACTTACCGGAACGAAAGATCTGGATGAGTGTGTCCGTATTCTCAGAGAGTACTGTGACGGAATTCTTCTGTTTACACTTGGAAAGAAGGGTTCTGTGGCGTACGATTCCCGGAACAGAGAATACCGTGCATCATGCGTTCCTGTGGAAGCGGTGGATACAACGGGTGCAGGAGATTCTTACATGGGTTCTTTCATGTGCGCTTACTATCTGAGAGGTTATGAGCTGGAGAAGGCTATGCGCTTTGCATCTGCCTGCGCAGCGTATACGTGTACAGGAATTGGAGCGAGGTTCAGTCCGGATCTTGCTGCGGCGGAGAAATTCTTTTCAGAATAATCAATAAGGATCAGATATTGACCATCGGTGGGAACGCACTGTGGCATGATGGCTTTTTTCGTCATGCCGGGGCAGGAAAGCCGATGGTTTTCTGATTGCAAGGGAGGAATCATTTGTGAAGAACAGAATTCAGGGAGCTTTGACAGGAATCGCATACGGCGATGCATTCGGAATGCCGACGGAAATGTGGACACCGGAGATGATTCGGGAAAAGACAGGGAAAATTGATCAGCTCAGATGTGGACATCCGGACAATCCGATATCCGCGAAGCTGGTCAGAGGCGAAGTAACGGATGATACGATTAACAGCCTGCTGGTCCTGGACATGCTGTGTGAAAATGGCGGGAAAGTAGATGCGGGGCTGTTCATCGACCGGCTGACAGAGTGGATTGCCACGGCAGATAAAAGCTCGACAGTAGTAGGCCCCAGTACAGCCAAAGCGATTGAACTGATCAGAAGCGGTGTTCCGATGGAGCAGACGGGAAAAGGCGGAACGACGAACGGAGGAGCAATGAAGATTCTTCCGGTTGGGCTGGTCGCAGGAATGCAGGAAAAATGGGATTTACAGACACTTGTGGAGCAGGTGGTGGAGCTGTGCAGGCCGACACATTACACGACACTGGCGATCAGTGCGGCCAGTGCAATCGCAGCAGGCGGTGCCGCAGCGGTTCACGGGGAGCGGGATATCCGCCGCATTTTTGAAATCATGCAGGAGGCAGCCGACCTTGGCAGCAGGTACGGGCATGTGTGGGGCGGTCCGTCCGTGGCAAAACGGATGGAGATGGGAAAGTATTTTGCAGATCACGATTCAGAGGAAGAAGCTCTGCAGAATATTTACGACTATGTAGGCACCGGTCTTACGTCCACAGAGAGTATTCCTGCAGCAGCCGTCCTGTTTTATATGGCAAAAGGTGATCCGCTGCTGTGTGCACAGTATGCGGCCAATATCGGCGGTGATACAGACACTGTAGGTGCAATGGGCTGTGGAATCTGTGGTGCATATTCCGGGGCGGGGGCGTTTCCGGCTGAAGATGTTGCACTGCTGGAGAAAGTGAATGAGATTTCGTTTTCGGAGCTTGCGAAGCGGATGATGAAGCTTTCTGAGAATTTCTGAGAAAGAACAGGGCGGAAGTGAAACGTGTTGGAAGCGGCAGAGATTGCCGAAGCTCTGGAGGAGGATCCTGAGCTGATCAGCGGACTCAGCAGACTAATCACGGAGAATCAGGGAGCGACTGATGATGAGATTTATCATTTGTGGACGATGAAATAGGGAGGAACTGTTATGTACGACACAAAGCAGCAATGGTTTAAGGATGCCAAATACGGATTGTTTATTCACTGGGGGTTATACTCTGTCCTTGCAGGGGAGTATCAGGGAAAAAGAACTGACCGGATTGCGGAATGGATCATGAATCACCTGAATATTCCGGTAGAGGAGTACGAGAAGCTGGCGAAGCAGTTTAATCCTGTTGACTTCGATGCGGATGCTATCGTTAAAAAGGCAAAAAGCTGGGGAATGAAATACATTGTGTTTACGGCCAAACACCATGAGGGTTTTGCCATGTGGGATTCCAGGTGCAGTGATTACAATGTGGTAAAGGCGACTCCTTACGGCAGAGATATTGTAAAGCAGCTGCGGGAGGCTTGTGACAAATATGACATGAAGCTTGGGTTCTACTATTCTCAGGCACAGGACTGGCATGATCCGGATGGATATATGTATACAAAGGATAATTCCCAAAAGAATTACCGCGCATATCTGGAGCGTATCTGTTTTCCTCAGCTGCGGGAACTTCTGACCGGATATGGAGAAGTGGCTCTGATCTGGTTTGATACACCCATGGGAACCACGGCGGAGGAGAGCCGAGAGATGGTTGAGCTTGTAAAAAGCATTCAGCCGAACTGTATTGTAAGCGGGCGTATCGGAAACGGACTGGGAGAATATATGACAACAGGCGATAATTTTATTCCGCGCCTGCCCTTTGAGGGGGACTGGGAGGTACCGGCAACGCTCAATGATACGTGGGGCTACAACAAATATGATAACAACTGGAAGAGCCCTGATGAGATTATTCATCTCCTGGTAAAAATAAACAGCAGGGGAGGAAATTATCTTCTGAATATCGGACCGAAGGCTACCGGGGAGGTGCCGCAGGAGAGTATTCAGATTCTGGATACTGTGGGTGAATATGTGAATAGCAATGAAGAGGCAATTTTTGGAACAAAGCGTGTGGGCATTTATGCGTATGAACTGGACTGGGGGATGCTGACCAGAAAGGATTACAGGATTTATGTGCATGTCTTCAAACCGAGAATCCGCATAGAACTTCTGAATATCGGCAATAAGATTAAGAGAGCATATCTTGTGCCGGACGGGCGGGAGCTGAAATTTGAGACGGGCATTACGTGTGAAGGGTGCAGCATGATTGAAGTGGAAATTCCGGATGATTACCATGACAGGAAAAACTACAGTGTCTGCCTGGAGACGGAAGAGGCTGAGCCTGTTTTTGAACCGATTGTTTCTTAGACATCTTTGCAGCGACATTTCTGCAGCAGATAAGGATCAGGGAGATTGAGCGGATCTGATTTGTCGGGATGCTTTTTTGCTGCAGCATACGGAGAATAAGATTGGGGCTGTTTTTTACAGCCCCAATTCCGTGTTTCAGATCAGTTGTAGCACACGACCGGGTAGCCGATCTGCGCCACCTCATAGATTTTTGCTGCGGCATCCGTCGGGAGATTGATACATCCGTGGGAGCCGTTTGTCAGGTAGATGTCGCCGCCGAATGTATCGCGCCAGCTGGCATCATGCAGTCCGATACCGCCGTTGAATGCCATCCAGTACTGTACGGGAGAACTGTAGCCGGGACCCTCCAGCACAGTGGGAGACTGACGGTAATAAATGCTGTATACACCGCCCGGTGTCTGACGCTCGGTACCGTAGGTGCCGGAAACGCAGTCTGTTTCAAGAATCTGTTCTCCGTCCTGGTACAGCCAGACCTTCTGGTTGCCGAGATCCACTTCCACGTAGCTGTCTCCGATATCATTTTCAGATGAGAAGGATCCGCCTCTGTGAGACCAGACCGGTTCGGTGGTGAGATTGCTGCCGTTTTCTGCCTCTGACAGAATCAGGCTGACGGTCTCGCCAATATCGAGCTTCCAGCCGAAATTGCCTTCGTACAGTGTGATAGTATTACCGTAGCTGGTGGTAAAACGGCGCGGCTGCCCCTGGGTATCGTACTTCCCGGCAAGCTGTGTGACGTATTCGGTAATTGCTTCCCGGTCAAGCAGCAGATGATGGTCGTCTGTCTCCTTCATCCATGCTGAAAAATCGGATGCTGTCAGCACCTCGCGGTCTTCCCCGAAAGTTAGCACGAGACGCATGTTCCGGTATGCACCGTCCGGGAGATACGGGTTGATAAGATCTGTGTCAACCGGTCCGGAAGGGCTGCTCCATGTCCGGTGAAGTCTCCATCTCTGGCTGCGGTCCCCGGTAAAGGGCTGCAGGCTGACAGAGGCTCCGCGATAGGCGGAAATGGAATCTGCCGTCAGGTACATTCCGGAAGTGGACCGGATATAGTAAAATCCGCCGGGGGCTTCCTCAAGGATCCAGGCCTGAGGATTTCTGGCGGAGGTCTCCGTCTCATGGTCAACAGGCTCCAGTCGGACTTCTCCGGCTGTCCCGCCGGAATCATCGGAAGCTTTGGCTGCCAGCGCTTCTCCGGAAAGGAGAGAGCTGATCCGGAATCTGCCCCGGGACAGCGCTTCTATGTAAAATTTCTGCTGATTTACATCGAGAGACGGATAAAGCTGAACATTCTCTCCGCTGTGAGATGTGACAGTGCATGTAGGAATATCCAGCACAAGCTCCGCATCGGTAAAGCTGGCAATCTCGTACAGCCCCGGAGAAAAGTTTTCCGGAACGGAAGCGGCGCTGCAGGCGGCCGGATATAACAGAATGATCAGAGTAAAACAAAGTATGAAAAAATAGCGATAGCTTCTCATGGGAAAATCTCCTGTTTCCTGTTTTAGTCACGTATATTCTATCATAAAAGTAACGGATGTACATAATAAATTATCACATCTGTTCCATATTTTCGCAGATGCGAATCGCAAACGATCGGAATATTTCGGATTGCAACAAACGACGAAAATTTTGTTAAAAATTTATCATTCTGGTATTGACAAAACTTTAACGAAGGCATATAATGCTGGCATACGAAGAAATTGATAAAAAATTAACAAAGTTGGTTTTGTTCTGAGGAGGTCGTTTGATTTGGCAAATGAAGTAAACTTTGTTCCGGCTGTGATTGATACTCCGGAAGCTCTTTCTGAAAAAATCGCTGCCATGAAAGAGGCACAGCGTATTTTCGCATCCTACACCCAGGAGCAAGTAGACAGGATTTTTAAAGCAGCTGCAACTGCAGCAGATAAAATGCGTATTCCGCTGGCTAAGATGGCTGTGGAAGAGACCGGTATGGGTGTCATGGAAGACAAGGTAATCAAGAACCATTATGCGTCTGAATACATCTACAATGCATACAAAAATACCAGAACCTGCGGTGTGATCGAAGAGGATCCTGTGTACGGAATCCGGAAAATAGCGGAACCGATCGGTCTGGTAGCGGCCGTTATCCCGACCACCAATCCTACGTCCACGGCTGTTTTTAAAGCGCTGATCTGCCTGAAGACACGAAATGCAATCATCATCAGCCCGCATCCGAGAGCAAAATCATGTACCATTGCAGCTGCGAAAGTTGTCCTGGAAGCTGCCGTAAAGGCGGGCGCACCGGAAGGCATTATCGGATGGATTGATGTTCCGAGCCTGGAGCTTACGAATCAGGTAATGAAAGAAGCAGATATTATTCTTGCAACCGGCGGTCCGGGTATGGTGAAAGCTGCTTATTCTTCCGGAAAGCCGGCGCTGGGCGTTGGTGCCGGAAATACTCCGGTGATTATCGACGAATCTGCGGATATCCGTATGGCAGTGAACTCCATTATCCATTCCAAGACGTTTGACAATGGTATGATCTGTGCATCCGAGCAGTCTGTGACAGTTCTGGAAAGTATCTATGATAAAGTGAAGGAAGAATTCCTCTACCGTGGATGTTATTTCCTTAACGATGAGGAAATCGAAAAAGTCCGCAAAACGATCCTGATCAACGGCGCCCTGAATGCAAAGATCGTAGGTCAGAAGGCTGCGGCAATTGCCAGGATGGCCGGTGTTGATGTTCCGGAGCATACAAAAATTCTTATCGGTGAAGTGGAATCTGTGGATCCTGGCGAAGAATTTGCGCACGAAAAGCTTTCTCCGGTTCTGGCCATGTACAGGGCAAAAACTTTCGATGAGGCAGTTCAGAAAGCAGATAAGCTGGTTCAGGACGGAGGCTATGGCCACACTGCTTCTATTTATATCAATACGGCTGAGAAGGAAAAACTGGATAAGTTTGAAGCCGCGATGAAAACCTGCCGTATTCTGATCAATACACCGTCTTCTCAGGGCGGTATCGGTGATCTTTATAACTTTAAACTGGTTCCGTCGCTTACTCTTGGCTGCGGTTCCTGGGGCGGTAACTCTGTATCAGAGAATGTGGGAGTAAAACATCTGATCAATATCAAGACAGTGGCCGAGAGGAGAGAGAACATGCTGTGGATGAGAACTCCGGAAAAGGTTTATTTCAAAAAAGGCTGTACGCCGGTAGCGCTGGATGAACTCGGAACAGTCATGGGCAAGAAGCGCTGCTTCCTCGTAACAGACTCCTTCCTGTACAAGAACGGTTATACCAGGCGGATCGAAGATAAGCTGGATCAGATGGGAATCGTGCATACATGCTTTTATGATGTGGCTCCTGACCCGTCTCTTGCTTCTGCAAAGGCCGGTGCAGCCGCAATGAGAGCCTTTGAACCGGACTGCATTATTGCTCTGGGCGGCGGTTCCGCAATGGACGCAGGAAAGATCATGTGGGTACTTTACGAGAACCCGGATGCTGATTTTGAAGATATGTCCATGGATTTCATGGATATCAGAAAAAGAATCTATACTTTCCCGAAAATGGGTAAGAAAGCTTATTTCGTAGCAATCCCGACCTCATCAGGTACCGGTTCGGAAGTGACACCGTTTGCGATTATCACAGATCAGGATACCGGAGTGAAATGGCCGCTGGCTGATTATGAACTGATGCCGGATATGGCGATTGTGGATACAGACAATATGATGAGTCAGCCGAAGGGGCTTACGTGTGCATCCGGTATTGATGTCATGACACATGCCATAGAAGCTTACGTATCCATAATGGCTTCCGATTATACAAACAGCCTGGCACTTCAGGCAATCAAGCTGGTATTTGAGTATCTGCCGCGGGCGTATAAGAACGGCAGCGATGTGGAGGCAAGAGATCATATGGCGAATGCTTCCTGTATGGCTGGTATGGCATTTGCAAACGCATTCCTTGGAGTAAATCATTCACTGGCACATAAGCTGGGGGCTTTCCACCACATTCCTCACGGAATTGCGAATGCTCTCGTACTGACCGATGTGATCCGCTACAATGCGGTGGAGGTGCCGGTCAAGATGGGCACCTTCCCGCAGTATCAGTATCCCCAGGCACAGAAGCGGTATGCAGAAATCGCACGTTTTGTGGGCCTGACCGGAAAGGATGACGCGGAACTGGTAGAAAAGCTTATTCAGAAGCTGGAGGACCTGAAGAAGGAGATTGAGATCAAACCGACGATCAGGGACTATAACGTGGATGAGGCATACTTCCTGGAGACATTGGATGAGATGTCAGAACAGGCATTTAACGATCAGTGTACAGGAGCAAATCCGAGATATCCGCTGGTATCAGAGCTGAAGGAGATTTATCTGAAGGCATATTACGGTAAATAAAAATGAAAAGAAATTCCCGGAGCACGACTGGCTGCTCCGGGAATTTTACGTCTGTTTTATGAAATTTTGCCTGGCTCTGAACAGAACACTGTTTTTATCGTATACGAAAAACAATTTTTGTGGTATGATAATCCGTAACTTTGAGATGACAGATGGGAAAGGAATATCAGAATGAACAGAAATAAAATGGCGCGGTGGATGGGCTGTATGCTGATGATCTCTGCTGCAGTGTTTTCCGGCGGCTGCGCAATGGGTGCGGCGTCGGACAATAAGACAGTGCAGGGAATTGCAGCGCTTGAAGAGGAAAATTATCAGCAGGCGAAGGCGCTGTTTGAGGATGCGGTGCGTGAAGGTGAGCAGCAGATGCTGGCTTATCGCGGGCTTGGCATTTCCTATATGGGTCTGGCACAGTATGAAAAGGCCAGACAGGCTTTTGAGGCGGCGCTTGACTGCGCAGATAACCGGCAGCCGGAGAACGTACAGGATATGGAGCTTTATCTTGCTACGGCGCAGTACCGGCTCGGTGAATATGAAGAGGCGGTTGATACGTGTACTACCGTTCTTGAGAATGCAGAGAAAGGAAATGCGGACGCATATTATCTGCGGGGAGCCGGTTATATGCATGAAGGGCTTACGGACGAGGCAAAAAAAGATTTTGATGCTGCCGTGAAAATGGAGCCCGAGAATTACGACCTTTATCTGAATATTTATGAGTGCTATCGTGAAAAAAATCTTTCCGGTGTCGGAGGAGACTATCTCCAGGCTGCTCTGGATATTCAGGGGGAAGATCTGGAACATTATTATAACAGAGGCAGAATCTATTATTATCTGGAGGATTATGAGGAAGCCCAGAAACAGCTGATCGGTCCTGTGGAGGCAAAGTATGAGCCGGCGATGGCTCTGATCGGCAAGGTTTATCTTGCGCTGGAGGACTATGAACACGCGCAGGCAGTTTATTCGCAGATGCAGCAGGAATTCGGGGAAAGTGCGGAGAGCTTTGGAGGACTTGCACTGTGTGCGATGCAGAAAGGCGAGTATGACACTGCACTGACGTATATCAGCCAGGGCCTTGCTCTCGATGATACGTCCGGCAGGCAGGAGCTTGCCTTCCAGGAGATTATTGTGTATGAGAAGATGCTCGACTTTGAGACTGCGAAGGAGAAGGCACGGGCATACGCGGAGCAGTATCCCTCTGACGAGGCCGGACAGAAGGAATGGACATTCCTGTCGACGAGATAATGAAGAAAAAGGAGATGGCAGATGGAATTTTATGAATTTAATGAGATAGAAGAGCGAGTGATCCTGGTCGGTGTACAGTCGATGGCGGGAGACGACACGGAGGAGTCGGTGCAGGAGCTGGGAGAGCTGGCAGATACAGCGGGCGCGACGGTTGTTGGGACGGTTATCCAGCAGCGAGAGACAATTCATCCTGGGACGTATATCGGCAAGGGTAAGCTTGAGGAGGTGCGTCAGCTTTTGTGGGAGACGGATGCCACCGGCATTATCTGTGATGATGAGCTCTCCCCGGCGCAGCTGAACAATCTGCAGATGGAGCTTGACTGCAAGGTTATGGACAGGACACTCCTGATTCTTGATATTTTTGCCCGTCATGCCACGTCCAGGGAGGGCAAGATACAGGTGGAGCTGGCACAGCTCCGGTACAGGGCGGCAAGGCTTACAGGCCTTGGCAATTCTCTTTCGAGACTTGGAGGCGGCATCGGTACGAGGGGACCGGGAGAGAAGAAGCTGGAGATGGACCGACGTGTGATCAGGACGAGGATCGGTCATCTGAAGCGTGAGCTCGACGAGGTAATCCGGCACCGTGAACTGATCCGTTCCCAGAGAGAAAAATCGGAGCAGAAGATTGCTGCACTGGTGGGCTACACTTCTGTGGGAAAATCTGCTGTTTTCCGCTATCTGACCGGTGCGGATGTGCTGGAGGATGCGAAGCTGTTTGCGACGCTCGATACGACGACGCGCGGAATCCGACTGTCCGGAAAGCAGGAGGTTCTGCTGACAGATACGGTGGGATTTATCCGGAAGCTTCCCCATCATCTTGTGGAAGCATTCAGAAGTACGCTGGAGGAAGTGTGCTGTGCAGATATTCTGATTCACGTGGTTGACTCCTCGAGCGCTCAGATGGAGACGCAGATGCATGTGGTTTATGAGACACTGCGGGAGCTGGGCGTGAAGGACAAGCCGGTGATCACAGTGTTCAACAAACAGGATCTGCTGTCTGACCGGCGCAGCTTCCGCGATTTCCGCGCAGACTACTGTGTGGCAGCGTCGGCGCGCACAGGTCAGGGAATGGAAGAAATCCGCACGGATATTGAGAAAATCCTGCGGGATCAGAAGATTTATATTGAGCGGCTGTATCCGTACGAAAAGGCAGGGCTGATCCAGATCATCCGGAAAAAAGGGGAGCTGCTTGAGGAGGATTACAGGGCAGAGGGTATTTTTGTCCGGGCATATGTGCCGAAGAGCATCTATATGAATGTTTGACACGGTGATGTGCCATATATGGTATTATGATACCGGTGTCAGGAGATACCGGATGGATATGGCTGCTTTGAGGAGAACAGAAACAGAGACCTGGAATGTCGAAAATTCAGAATATTTATATAAAAATGTCGAAGTGACGAATAATGAAAAACAGAAAAAATTCGGTTGACAATAAAAAACATTGCAATTGACACAGACGCATACAGCAGCTGTTTTGTCAAGACAGAAAAAATAGTCAGAATATAGTCAGAATAATCATGCACTAGATATAGTGTTTACGAATTAGTACAACACATATATCTAGTGCTTTTCCGTTGACTTCATCTCCTATGAGTGCTATACTTTGTTAAGCAGCATCATCGTGGCAGCTATTTTGCCCGGATGTGACCGAGGGGAAATTTTTGACGGATGACAGAGAGGAGTCGTTTTAGTGTTCAGAGTAGTAAAGCGTGATGGGGAAATAGCAGATTTTGATCTGACGAAAATCAGCGGTGCAATAGCGAAAGCATTTGAAGCTACCCAGATGGAATATAACAGTGATATGACAGACCTGCTGGCACTTCGTGTTACAGCAGACTTTCAGAAAAAGATCAGAGACGGGCTGGTCGATGTGGAAAGTGTACAGGACAGCGTGGAACAGGTGCTGATCCAGGCGGGCTATGCTGAGGTGGCGAAGGCTTATATCCTTTACCGCAAGCAGCGTGAAAAAATCCGCAATATGAAGTCCACGATCCTGGACTACAAGGAGATTGTAAACAGCTACGTGAAGGTGGAGGACTGGCGCGTAAAGGAGAATTCCACCGTGACGTATTCGGTGGGAGGCCTGATCCTGAGCAACTCAGGTGCTGTGACAGCAAATTACTGGCTCTCCGAGATTTATGACCAGGAGATTGCGGAGGCACACAGAAATGCGGATATTCACATTCATGACCTTTCCATGCTCACCGGCTACTGTGCCGGATGGTCGTTAAAGCAGCTCATCAAAGAGGGCCTTGGAGGAATTAAGGGAAAGATCACATCTGCACCGGCAAGGCATCTTTCCGTGCTCTGCAATCAGATGGTGAATTTCCTCGGTATCATGCAGAACGAGTGGGCAGGTGCCCAGGCATTTTCTTCTTTTGATACGTACCTTGCACCTTTTGTCAAGGTGGACAACCTCTCCTATCAGGAGGTTAAGAAGTGCATAGAGTCCTTTGTCTACGGTGTGAATACGCCGAGCCGCTGGGGGACACAGGCACCGTTCTCCAATATTACACTGGATTGGACTGTGCCGGGTGACATGGCAGAGCTTCCTGCTCTTGTCGGCGGAGAGGAAATGGATTTCTGCTACAAGGACTGCAAAAAAGAAATGGACATGATCAATAAGGCGTTCATTGAGACTATGATTGAGGGAGATGCCAACGGACGCGGCTTCCAGTATCCGATTCCGACATACTCCATCACCAGGGATTTTGACTGGTCAGAGACGGAGAACAATAAGCTTCTCTTCACCATGACCGCGAAATACGGGACACCTTATTTTTCCAATTATATTAACAGTGATATGGAGCCCAGTGACGTGCGCAGCATGTGCTGCCGTCTGCGCCTTGATCTGCGCGAGCTCCGCAAGAAAACAGGCGGTTTCTTCGGTTCCGGTGAGAGTACGGGAAGCGTGGGTGTGGTGACGATCAACCTGCCGCGTATCGCGTATCTGGCATCGAATGAGAAGGATTTCTACCGCCGTCTCGACCGCATGATGGATATTTCCGCGCGGTCACTGAAAATCAAGAGAGATGTGATTACAAAGCTTCTGGATGAAGGACTTTATCCGTATACAAAGCGTTATCTCGGATCCTTTGACAATCATTTTTCAACCATCGGCCTGATTGGTATGAATGAGGTGGGTCTGAATGCCGGCTGGCTGCGTAAGGACCTGACTCATGAGGAGACGCAGCAGTTTGCAAAGGATGTCCTGAATCATATGAGGAATCGCCTTGTCGAATACCAGGAGGAGTATGGAGACCTGTATAATCTGGAGGCGACCCCGGCAGAGTCCACGACGTACCGTCTGGCGAAGCATGACAGGGCACGCTGGCCGGAGATTATCACGGCAGGCAAGCCGGGTGACACACCGTATTACACCAACAGCTCCCATCTTCCGGTGGATTATACGTCTGATATTTTTGACGCGCTGGATATTCAGGATGAGCTGCAGACGCTGTACACCTCCGGCACCGTATTCCATGCGTTCCTCGGCGAGCGCCTTCCGGACTGGAAGTCGGCGGCAGCTCTGGTGCGCAAGATTGCGGAGAACTACAGGCTGCCTTATTACACAATGTCGCCGACGTACTCCATCTGCCAGGCGCACGGTTATCTGGACGGTGAGCAGAAAACGTGCCCGATCTGCGGTGCAAAGACTGAGGTCTACAGCCGCATCACAGGATATTACCGTCCTGTTCAGAACTGGAATGACGGCAAAACGCAGGAATATGAAAACCGTAAGCTGTATGATATTCCGTCTTCCAGGATGAAGAAAAAAGCAGTTCCGATGTACCGCATGGGTACGAACTGCACAGTGAACACGGAGACCATACCGGAACCTTCCAATGAGCCGGTGAAGGCAGAACCTGCGTATGACGAGGTGAACGCGGAAGCTCCGGATGATACGAAGCTTCTGTTTACCACAAAGACATGCCCCAACTGCAGGATTGCAAAAGAGATGCTGAAGGGCGAGGAATATCAGCTGGTGGATGCAGAGGAAAACCGGGAACTGGTCAGCCGTTTCGGCATCATGCAGGCGCCGACGCTGATTGTCATGCACGACGGAGAAGTGCAGAAATACGTAAACGCATCGAATATCAAGCGATATGTGGATGAGCACCGTATGGTATCAAACGCATAGTACCATGACCATAAAGAGCTCTGCAATTCGGTACCTGTCCGGTTTTTCCGGATAAAGGCGGCGAATTCTGCAGAGCTTTTTTCTTTACTATCGGAAAAAAACTGGTATACTCTTTTTATGTTGAGAGTAAATATATCGGAAGGAAAGGTGCCGGACATCACAGCGCACTGCAGGAGGTGAGATCTTATGGAAGATCATTTACAGAAATGGAAGGATGTCTCGATCAAAAAAGGAAAGCGCGGAATCATGCACGTTGTATTTGGAAGGACGGGTATTCTGATTGCGTGTCTGCTGATTCAGCTTCTTCTGCTTTGCCTGGGACTGCGTTTTCTGGCGCAGTATGTATACCTGTTTTTCGGCGGATATCTGGTGTTCGGATTTCTGCTTTTGATTGTCATCATCAACCGCACAGACAACCCTGTATTTCAGCTTAGCTGGGCAGCGCTTGTTCTGCTCTTTCCCGTGTTCGGAGGACTGCTGTATCTGTATATTGAGCTGCAGCCGGGGACAAAGGTGCTGAGCAGAAGAATAGACGAGATTGAACGTCTGACCTCCAACTGTCTTGTGCAGGATACGGTGACCATGCAGAATCTGGAACGGCAGGATCGCAGAACGGCGCAGCTTGCGCGTTACATCGGGAAGACAGAGCATTATCCCGTTTATCAGAATACGGCAGTAAAATATTTCAGAAGCGGCGAAGAGAAATTTGAGGAACTGAAAAGGCAGCTCCGGGCTGCAGAAAAGTTTATTTTTCTGGAATATTTTATCATTGCAGAGGGCTGCATGTGGGACAGCGTCTTCGAAATCCTGAAAGCGAAGGTGGCAGAGGGCGTGGAGGTCCGTGTCATGTATGACGGTATGAATGGGCTCAACAATCTGCCCCATCATTTCCCGGAGATGCTAAAAAGCGAGGGAATCCGCTGTAAGATTTTCTCACCAGTCTATCCCGTGATCTCCACTCACTACAACAACCGTGATCACCGGAAGATTGTGGTGATCGACGGTCACACAGCATTCACCGGAGGCGTCAATCTGGCCGATGAATATATCAATCAGAAAGAGCGGTTCGGGCACTGGAAGGATGCGGCGATCATGCTCCACGGAGAGGCGGTGCGCAGTTTCACTGCCATGTTTCTGAAAATGTGGGACATCACCGATAAGCTGGAAAATATGGCTGTCTATCTGCAGAGCCCGCCTGCTCTCATGGAGGAGAGTGACGGATTTGTCATGCCGTATCCGGCAAATCCCTTTGGCAGTGAGCGGACGGCAGAGCGCATTTATATTGATATTCTGAACAGTGCCAATTATTATGTCCATATCATGACACCGTACCTGGTTCCGGGTCATGAAATGATGCAGGCGCTGATCTACGCGGCGAAGCGCGGAATCGATGTGAAGCTTATTCTGCCCCATATCCCGGACAAAAAATATGCGTTTGCGCTGGCCCATTCCTACTACAAAAAGCTGATTCAGGCCGGTGTCAGACTGTATGAGTATACGCCGGGCTTTGTGCACTCCAAGGTGTTTGTCAGCGACAATATGCGCGCTGTGGTCGGTGCGATCAATCTTGATTACCGCAGCCTTTACCTGAATTTTGAGTGTGCCGTATTTCTGTACGGGGTGCGGGAGATTCAGGAGATTGAAGCAGATTTTCGCACCACGCTGCCGAAATGCCAGCTCGTTACGATGTTCGATGTAAAGCACGACAAGTGGACGCGCAAGGTGGCCGGGATGTTTCTGAGACTGATGGCGCCGCTTATGTAGGGTTACAGTTCGGCTACAGACAGGAGCTGCGCAGCAGCGAATAGCATGTGTAAACAGGCGGTCTGTGGCTTGCATGGCATGGCACGTGAACGGTAACCATGCAGAAGGGAATGGGTATAAAATCCATTTTGTGAAGGTTTACGAAAAGTGTGAAATATGCTATATTGATTGATGATATGCCTGAATATGGGCAGAATATGACAGATACAGCCGTTTTCCGTGCGGGAACACAGAACATTTTCAGTATGATAAAACGGCGTGAAACAGGCTGATTCACGTTCAGCGAGGTAAATATGTGGGCTGACAGAAAAGAACAGACGAAACAGATGCGCAGAGAGCATCTGGAAGGCGGCGGACAGGCAAGAATTGACCGCCAGCATGCAAAAGGAAAAATGACAGCGATGGAGCGTGTCCTGTATCTGCTGGATGAAGATTCCTTTCATCCGGTGGACAGCTTTTTTTCAACGCGGGAGGACAGTGCATCGCTTATGAATGGCGTGACATTTCTCGGTGACGGTGTCATTACGGGCTGGGGGACGATTCACGGGCGCAGGGTCTGTGTGGCCTCGGAGGATTTCACGGTGGTCGGCGGAACGCTCGGTGAGGTTCATGCACAGAAAATCTGCAATATTCAGGATATTGCGTTTGATATGAAGGTACCGCTGATTCTGCTCAATGACAGCGGCGGTGCCAGAATCGAGGAGGGAATTCTGTCCCTGAGCGGGTATGGCGGTATGTTCCGGCGCCATGTGAAAGCATCCGGCGTTATACCGCAGATTGCTGCCATCCTCGGGCCGTGTTCCGGCGGCGCCTGCTACTCCCCGGCGCTTTGCGATTTCATCTATCTGGTGAGGGGCATGAGCAAAATGTGCCTGACAGGACCGGCAGTGGTGGAGTCCGTGCTTGGGCTGAAGACGACGCTGGATGAGCTGGGCAGCACGACTGTCCACGGGCAGAAGAGCGGCGTGGCTCACGTCGTGTGTGATACAGAGCGCCAGTGCCTCGACAGTATCCGCACCCTTCTGCTGTATCTTCCGCAGAACTGCAGCCGTGAGGCGGCGGCAGAATGGAAAACCTTCCATGAGACAGTAAAAAAATCCATGTACTTTCAGAGAACGAAGCAGCAGCTGCGCTCTTTTGAGGAGATTGTTCCGGACAATCCGCGGCGCGCCTATGACGTGCATGAGGTGATTGACTGCATTCTGCTAAATGGAAGCTTTTACGAGATCCAGAAGGAATTTGCGATGAGTGCGGTGACGGGGCTCGGTATTTTTGACGGCAGAGTACTGGGGATTGTGGCAAATCAGCCGAATTATCTCGGAGGAGCCATCGACTGCCATGCGGCAGACAAGATGGCGCGCTTCATCCGCTTCTGCGACTGCTTCAATATCCCTCTTCTGACACTTGTGGATGTGCCGGCATTTTTCCCGGGACCTGAGCAGGAACAGAACGGAATTATACGGCACGGTGCAAAGCTCCCGTATGCGTACGCGGAGGCAACTGTCCCGAAGGTGACACTGATTATGCGAAAGGCTTACGGCGGAGCATTTATCGCGATGAACTGCAAGATGATGAGCGCCGATGTGGTCTATGCATGGCCCATTGCCGAGATCGCTGTCATGGGTGCCGACGGTGCGGTGCGCATCATTCACCGCCACCGGCTGGAAAAGTCAGACAATCCGCAGCAGGAGTATGAGCTCCTGAAGCAGCAGTATGAGACTCAGTTCTCCAACCCGTTTACGGCAGTAAAAAAGGGATATGTGGACGAAATCATTCTGCCTGAGGAGACGGTGGACCGCCTCAGAGAGACCTTCCGGCTTCTTGAGACAAAATCCGCCGATCCGTTTTCCAAAAAGCATGGGAATATGCCATTATAAAAAGTTTTGCGGTATCATCTGGAGGAATTATGATATTTTCAACATACAGGTTTATATTTGCATTTTTGCCGGTAACCTTTTTCGGTTACTTTCTGCTGAACAGGTTCCGGTACTATTCGATCGCGAAAATCTGGCTGGTTCTCGCATCGCTGTACTTTTACGGACAGGGAAGTCCCGATTTCTTCCCGTTCTTCCTGGGCAGCGTCGTCGGCAATTACGTGGTCGGTTCCTGTCTGACAAGAATGGACGGAGAGCAGACACACCAGAAAAAGCTGCTGCTGTTCCTTGGCATTATGGGAAATGTGGGACTGCTGGGATACTACAAATATACGGACTTTTTCATCGAAAACTACAATATGCTGACGGGCAGCGACTATGCATTGAAGCATATCGTGCTCCCTATCGGTATTTCATTTTTTACATTTCAGCTGATTGCGTTTCTGGTGGATTCCTACCGCGGTGAGACGAAGCAGTATGATATCATCAATTATCTGCTGTTTATCACATTTTTCCCGCAGCTGATTGTGGGACCGATCATTCACCACGCGGAGGTGGTGCCGCAGTTTGAGGATGAGAGAAGGCTAAGACTGAATCCGGACAATGTGGCAGCAGGACTGTTCCTGTTTTCCATCGGATGTGCGAAAAAGATTCTGCTGGCGGACCCGCTGACGACGGATGCGCAGTCGTTTTTCGGCAGCATCGGCAGCGGACTGCCGATGATTGATTCCTGGTATCATTCCATTGAATATACGATCTCCTATTACTTTGATCTTTCGGGATATGCAGATATGGCCATCGGACTGGGACTGATGTTCAATATCAACATTCCCCACAATTTCGATTCGCCGTATAAGGCAAGAAATTTCCAGGACTACTGGAGACGCTGGCATATGACACTGTCGCGTTTCCTGTCCACGTACATATTCCGGTCTGTTTACCGCAAAGGCAGTAAATGGCGCAATTATTACATTGCAACGATGGTGACCTTTTTCGTTTCCGGCTTCTGGCACGGAGCAGGCTGGACCTTTGTGGTGTGGGGAATTGTAAATGGTATTTTCGTCTGCGCGGCAGCGTGGATGAAGCGAAAGAATCTGAAATTCCCGTTCCCCGTTGCCTTCGCGATGACAGCGATCGGCGTGGTTCTCGTGCGCGTGCTGTTCGTATCGAGTACATTTACGGATGCATGGAACGTTTACTGCGGTATGCTGAATTTCGGCTCTCTCGGCAGCAGTCTGTATGAGATTCTGCGCCAGTGCTGGGGCTTTGCCAAGGCAAACGCCAACTGTACGGTTCTGATGGGAATCGGACTGTTTATCTGCTGGTTTTTGCCGAATTCCAGACAGATGATGGAAAAATTCAAACCCAACTGGAAAACGGCGGTTTTTGCAGCAATACTTTTTGTCGTATGCATTATGCGCATGAATCAGGTTGTGCAGTTCCTGTATTTCCAGTTCTGACGGAAGTCTGTAAATGAATCTGCGCAGCAAAATCCATATGGCGCGGATGAAAAGAGAGGTAAATATGAGCAGAAGTAAAAGATGGCTGGCGCTGTTTCTGGCGCTCGTGGCAGTCGGAATCGGGCTGTTTATGGCTGTAAATTTTACGGTGGATCCCACCGGATATTTCACAGTTGAGAGGGGTGCCGATTCTGTCGGGGCGAACGGATATACGAGAGCAGCCAAATGCAAATATATTAAGAAAAATTCGGATCAGTACAATGCCGTCGTACTGGGCGGTTCCAAGGCGGGGGTTCTCAGCACGAAGCTGCTGTCGCAGTATTCCGGGAAATCATATTATAATTTTTACGTCGCATACGGATGCTTTTCCGATTTCCTGACGTACGCCCGCTATCTGGTCAACACGGCCGGTGTGGAGGAAATAACACTGCATTTAAGCAGCATTGAAGTACAGAAGTATTCCAGAGCAGATGAAAATGAGATTTACGAGGTGCCTGCCGTCGTGAACGGCAGCCTGCCGGAGCTGATCCTGGAAAATCTGAATTATCTGTGCAGAGATATTACGGCGAGCATTGATTACATCAGGACAGGAAATGAAGAGCTGGAGCGCGGGTTGGACAGCATCGTCACTGGCGAGCGAAACTACAGCTATCCCTACAGCCTGATGGAGGAGGACAGGGAAGCGTACAATGACAAGTACGTGCTTGTCCGGTATGAAAAACGTCTGAAAGCAATGTTTGACAAAACGGAGCCCACGCTTGCCGCTGCAGAGGATAACATCGCGGCAATGAAGAAGATCAAAAAGCTCTGTGATAAAAACGGAGTGAAGCTGAATGTGGTGATCGGGCCTACGTTCATGTCGGAGATTCCGCTTTTTGAGTGCGAGGCATATTATGACTATCTGCGGGAGCTGGTGCAGATCACGGACATGTGGGATTTCAGTGGATTTATTCCGGAGAACAGGAATCCGTACAACTTCGTGAACGAGGGGCACTACGACAACGCAGTTGCCGACCTTATGGTAAATACCATGTACGGAAAAGAACAGAAGGAAGGCTTCGGTACTCTGCTGACGAAGGATAATATCGAGGAATATCTTGCCGCGCGCCAGGCTGAATATGACAGACTGAAGAAAGAATATAAGGAGAATGGCACGCTGGAGCTGTATGATATGGACCATGAGAGCTATATCGGTTAAGCGTTGTTACGACAGAAATACGGGAAATTGCCTGCATTTGTATATGACATTTGATCTGTAAAAAAGAGCTGCCGCAAAGGATGGAAAGTACGCCACATTTACTGTGAACGTATCCTGTCCTTTGCAGCAGCTCTTTTACTACTTCAGACAATACAGATCCTGCAGTGCATGATCCTTCACAATAATTTCCATATGCTCATCAAAATAAGCTTCCAGTCCCGGCGTGAATTTGCAGGAGAGAGCATATTCGGAGAGGACATTGCAGACCTTGTTGAACAGCTCTGCGGAGCTGGAGGCCTTCTTCAGGAGCAGATAATAATTGCCGTTCTCCGGATTTTTGTACATGGTGTTCGGACCATCGTAGCTGGTACCGAGAATTCCGGCCGCACAGATCGCATCGTCCAGTGAGAAGAACAGGTATGCGCGGGTCAGATTGGGCAGCTCGTCATCCTCAGGAGCGGCTTCGGCAGGAGCGGAAGATTCAGGAGCCTTCGTCTGCTCCTTTGCCTTTGCAGCAGCCTGCTTCTTGGCCTCGGATATTTTCCTGATCAGTCCGAGAATATCATCGGCTCCCTCGATACGATCCTTCAGATCCGAGAAAGACATTCCCTCACTGTCACGTCCGGCTTCCTCCGGTGAAAAGTGAGCAAATCTTGTATCAAGCTCTTCGGGATCCTCGACCTTGGTGATGATCAGTATCAGAGTATCCATGGAAACGGGAATTGCTTCTATTACAAGCGGTATATTGTCGGCTTCAAAGCCGAGATCGTCTGCCGCTATCTGCATCATATCCTGAAACAGGGCCTTGGCTTTATCAGATCCATAGGCAAGTTCACTTATCTTGATCTCTCTGTTGGCCAGATCTTCTTTTGTCAGGGTACAGCGAATTTGTTTGTCATTGATTTTTTCAATCTTCATTCAATCACATCCTTACCCGTAAATTCTGTTACACACTACTATACTATTATATACGAAGCAATGTAAATATGTAAAGTGGTTAAATCTGTGTAAAAAAAGCTTGCAATAATTTAACACATTATATATAATATACAACAGAAAGGTTATATGAGACATAAGAAAGGAGGAAAAAGCTGTACTTCCGTATTCAGATGACGCATCATATATCCTTTCACCGCTTCTTTTTACGCATTATAATCAATTTCTATTTTTTACGCAAGTAAATAATACTTATTCATTACTGCATGGCATAGAATATCTCAGTTATATCACAAAAGCACCTCAGGATATTCCCGATATTGCAGAAAGAGGAGAACATTGTACAGAATATCAGAGAAAAACAAATATGAAACAGCGGCTGTTTCATTGAGAAAAGAGCTGCAGTGCTATGAAAAAGCAGGCACTCATCTGTATCTGGACGGCCGGCCCAGCGCCGCAGAGGAGATAGTCAGCGCATGTCTGTGCGGGGAAGATTCGAGCTATATGCGCGACTTTATCAGCGATGACGCGGAGCACATTACAGAGATCCATTTTGTAAAAATCGCAGATGATCAGGCGGAGTAAAAGAAAGGAAAAGCAGCCCGTCTGTCGGGTTCCCCTTATTGCATTTTCTTAATTTTTTTAAAAAATGCCTGAAAGACGTGACGGTTTTTGCAGGATTGTGTTATAATGTCGCGAAAGCGCAGTGTGCAGAGGGCGCGCTGCGGATGTGGGGTTGTTCGAAAGGGGAAGTACAGCGATGAAAGATAAACGAAGACCATTCAGAAGACTGGCGGCTCTGATTGCAGGAATAGGCCTTCTGTCCATTGTAGCCGTATGTATTGTCAAGTTTATGCCTACGTCGGAACGGATGAATGTGCTGGTTTATTTCGGGATGACAGGGGAACAGGAGGAGCCTTCCTTCGGAGTGCCCGGTGAGCAGGTGGCCGCAGTAGTGGTGGAGGATCATATCGTGCAGGAGCGTGCGCTGATCCAGGATGGGAATGCGTATCTTGACTATACGGTGGTGCAGAGGGAGCTGAATTCCAGATTCCACTGGGACGATTCGGTGGGACTGATGCTGTTTACGACGGCTGATCAGGTGTTTGAGATTGCACCGAACAGTACGATGTATACGGTGGATGGAGAGAGCTTCGATGCAGGATATGAGATTATCAAGACTACCTCCGCCGGAATGTTTCTGTCAGTGAACTTTATGCAGAAATATTCAGATCTGAAGTGTACGGTCTATGATGCGCCGACGCGTCTGGTGATTACAAGAGGCAGCCAGGATATTACGACTGCGGTCGTTAAGAAGAACAGTGCCGTCCGCTATCAGGGAGGGATCAAAAGTCCGATTCTGACAGATGTGGTGGCAGGTGTACAGGTGACTGTACTGGAGCAGATGGAAAACTGGTCGCAGATCGTCACGGAGGACGGCTTCATCGGATATATCAAAAACAGCCGTCTGAAGGACGTGGAGAAGACGGTTCGCGAGACATACTATCAGGAGAGTGAGTACACAAGTATCCGTCTGGAGGGCCGTGTGAACCTCGTATGGCATCAGATCAATTATCCGGAGATGAACGCGCAGCTTGAGGATGATATTTCTGCTGTGACAGGTGTCAATGTGATTTCACCGACCTGGTATTTTCTGAGCGACAGTACGGGAGAGATTCTGTCCTTTGCGGATGCTTCCTATGTGGAGCGTGCGCACGCCAGAGGACTGCAGGTGTGGGCTCTGATCAGCAATTTCAGCGAGGATGTGAGCACGACGACGCTGCTGTCATCGCGGGCGGCACGCCAGAAGGTGCAGAATTATCTGGTGAATCAGGCTCTTACACTTGGCTTTGACGGAATCAATATTGACTTTGAGGGCATCGCCCAGGAAGCAGGCTACGACTACGTGCAGTTTATGCGGGAGCTTTCCATTCTGTGCAGGAAAAACCATATTATTCTGTCTGTGGATGTCCCGGTTCCCATGGATTTCTCCAGACATTACAATCGGGCAGAGCTCGGAAAGGTCTGCGATTACGTGATTGTCATGGGATACGATGAGCATTATGCAGGCTCTGATATTGTGGGAAGCGTTGCTTCGATGAATTTTGAGATTACAGGCATTGAGAATATGCTGACCGAGGTGCCGAAGGAGAAACTGATCAGCGGAATCCCCTTCTATTCCAGACTGTGGTATACCGAGACTCTTTCAGACGGCACGGCCAGTGTGACCAGCGAGGCTGTCTCCATGGAGAGGGCAGAACAGCTTCTTGCAGAGAATGGCGTTACATCCACGTACGATGAGAGTACGGGACAGCAGTATGCAGAGTGGACATCCTCTGACGGCCGCTTCTGTCAGATCTGGCTGGAGGATGAGAATTCCGTGGCACAGCGTGCCGCGCTGGTCAGCCAGTACGAGCTGGGCGGAATTGCAGCGTGGGTACTCGGCAACGAAAAGGATTCTGTCTGGGAAGCGATCACCGGGCAGATCGGATAATTGATATACGGCAGCCGACATACCGACGATCGACGGTACACTGTGAAAATCCATATAGATATACAAAATGCGGCGTGACAGCAGTCATCATACTATCCTGCCATGCCGCATATATTTTCTGTAAAGAAAGACTCGGAGCAGTTATGATACAGAAAATCAGAGACAGAATTTCAGTAAAGAAAGCAGCGGTGGCTCTTTTATTGCTCACTGCCTTTTTTTCCGGCAGAATTGCGGCCCGGCTCACATCATCTCCCGATGCGGTCGCGGTTTCTGCGGAGGGCAGCTGGGGACTCAGCTTTCAGGAAGAGGGCAGGCCGCCTGTGGCAAACGCCACAAGGGAAGAGCTTGCACAGTATGATGCGTATTACTCCGGGAATCCTGTGGATAAAATCATTTATCTGACCTTTGACTGTGGATACGAGAACGGAAATACTCCTGCAATTCTGGAAGCGCTCAAAAAGCATAACGCTCCTGCCACCTTTTTTGTAGTCGGCAATTTCGTCTCGGACAATCCGGAGCTTGTGAAGCAGATGGCAGCGGAAGGTCATACTGTCGGCAATCACACAAGCCACCACCCGGATATGTCCCGGATATCAGATATGGAATCCTTTAAAAAAGAGATAACAGAGCTGGAGGAGATGTATAAGCAGGCGACAGGGCAGGAGATTTCAAAATACTACCGGCCGCCCCAGGGAAAGTACAGCGAGAGCAATCTGAAGATGGCCAGGGAGCTGGGGTATCAGACCTTTTTCTGGAGTCTCGCCTATGTGGACTGGTATGAGGACCGGCAGCCCACAAAGGAGGAGGCTTTCGAAAAGCTGCTGGGCCGCATACACCCCGGAGCGATTGTGCTGCTGCACAACACATCCTCTACAAACGCAGCGATTCTTGATGAACTGCTGACCAGGTGGGAGGAGATGGGGTATCAGTTCGGGGCTCTGGGGCAGCTGAAGTAATAAGGGGTAGATTCTTTCTGTTATTACCGTTATAATCATATCATAATACTTGTGTGCTGCTGTGAACAAAGTGAACAGTAACCATCTGTGTTCAGGAAAAACGAAGCAGGACGGCACAGACAGTAATAATATGACAGAGGAGGAAGCGTATGTACGATTTAAAACCATACCTGGCAAAAATTGATCAGGTAATAGAAAATGGTCCTTTCAGAGACAGCTGGGAATCGCTGTCCGCATACAGAGTACCTCAGTGGTACCGGAATGCAAAATTCGGTATTTTTATCCACTGGGGGATTTACAGCGTGCCATCATTCGGCAGTGAGTGGTATTCCAGAAATATGTACATTCAGGGATCGCCGGAATATGAGCACCACATAAAAACGTACGGAGAACACAGGGATTTCGGGTACAAGGATTTTATCCCGATGTTTACTGCTGATAAGTTTGATCCCGACAGCTGGGCCTCTCTGTTTGCGGAAGCAGGAGCGAAGTATGTAGTGCCTGTGGCGGAGCACCATGACGGTTTCCAGATGTACCGCAGCGAGATATCACACTGGAATGCGTATGAGATGGGGCCGAAGCGTGATGTCCTGGGTGAGCTTAAGGAAAGCTTTGCCAGAAACGGTATGAGGACAGGGGCATCCAGTCATCGTGTGGAGCACTGGTTTTTTATGGGACACGGAAAAGAATTTGACAGTGACATCAAAGAACCCATGGAGCGGGGAGATTTTTACTGGCCGGCCATGCCTGAACCGAACCATCAGGATCTGTTCAGCGAGCCTGTCCCGACGGAGGAGTATCTCCAGGACTGGCTGGTAAGAACGTGCGAAATCATTGACAGATACCGCCCGTCAATCCTGTATTTCGACTGGTGGATTCAGCACAGCTCAGTCAAACCGTATCTGAAAAAGCTGGCTGCGTACTATTATAACCGTGCGGCAGAGTGGGGAACAGACGCTGTCATTACTTATAAACATGATGCATTCCGGTTCGGGACTGCAGTGCCGGATGTGGAGAGAGGTCAGTTTGCGGATGTGAAGCCGTATTTCTGGCAGACAGACACGGCGATTGCACTGAATTCCTGGTGCTATACGGAAAATAATCAGTTCCGGCCATATGAGGACCTGATCTGTGATCTGGTTGACATTGTAAGCAAGAATGGATGCCTTCTGCTGAATGTCGGTCCCAAAGCGGATGGCACGATCTCTGAAGAGGATGAAAAGGTTCTCCGTGGAATCGGGGCATGGCTCAGGGTGAACGGAGAGGCTGTTTATAATACTTCTGTATGGAGGACGTATGGAGAGGGCCCGACAAAAATTGTGGAAGGCCAGTTCTCAGATGGAATCAAAAAGAATTTTACCTCAGAGGATATCCGGTTTACGGTCGGTGGAGGATACCTGTATGCGACAGCTCTTCGCTGCAGTGAGGACGGCAGGTACTGTATCCGTTCACTTGCAGAGCAGGATGCTTCCCGTCTGGCCAATTTCCACGGAATTATCCGTAACGTTGAGGTGCTTGGCTGTGAAGAAGCACCGGAATGGAGCAGAGATCAGGAAGGACTTCATATTCATACTGGTTTAAGGAGCAACACACCGATCGTGTTCAGGATAACCGTGGACTGAGATGTGATCTTACCGTTTGGTGTTGATCAAAAATGGCTATTTGTTCATGTTTTACGGGACCCATAGACATAAAAATACATGCACGCATGTATTTTATGTCCATTTGTCCCCTGGCTCATATGATAAGAAAAATACAGAAGGAGACAGATAAGTGGAGATAAAATATAATGAGCAGGAGAGAACGTTTTTTCTCAGCAATGGGCGTATCAGCTACGTTTTCGGTGTGGAAAAGGACCGTTATCTCATGCACCTTTATTTCGGAAGGTATATCAGGAATTACAGAGGAATAAGCCGGCCTTACTTTTATGACAGGGGCTTTTGCTCCAACCCTTTGCCGGAGGACAGGGAGTTTTCACTGGATACGCTACCGCGGGAATATCCAGACATGAATCAGGGAGATTTCCGCAGCCCTGCCTATGTAATACAGACAGAAGATGGGAGAAGAGTTACACGGTTCTATTATAAAAATTACAGAATTATTCAGGGCAAGCCGGAGCTTACGGGACTTCCTCATATATATACAGAGGAGGATCAGGAGGCAATGACCCTTTGCATTACCCTGGAAGATGAAATCGCGGAAGCCAGAATTCTGCTTTATTATACGATCTTCCGGGATTATGATGCAGTCTGCCGTCATGTGGAGGTGGAAAATACGGGAAAACAGGAGCTGTATCTGGAAAGACTTATGAGCATGAGCTTGGATTTTCCGGGGACCTCCTATGACGTTCTTACCATGACTGGCGGACATATAAATGAAAAAAATATTAACCGCAGGCCGCTTCAAAGTGATGCCATTGTGGCAGAAAGCATCCGCGGATGCAGCAGTCCGCAGGCAACGCCGTGTATCGTGCTGATGGAAAAGGAGGCAGGAGAATCCAGGGGTGAAGTCTGGGGAGCAAACTTTGTGTACAGCGGTGATTTTCAGGCAGTTGCGCAGGCCGGGCAGTATAAAAGCACGAGGGTGCAGATGGGGATGAACCCTTTGACTTTTGGATGGCGGCTGAAGGAAAAGGAACGTTTTACAGCGCCGGAAACGGTACTGGTGTATTCAGACAAGGGACTCAATGGTATGTCCGGAACTTTTCACGACCTGTATCGAAAGCGTCTCTGCAGAGGTGTTTACCGGGATAAAGTCAGACCCGTCCTTCTTAACAGCTGGGAAGCATTTGAATTTCAGGTAAATGAGGAAAAATGTATTTCTCTTGCAAAGGAGGCTGCAAAGGCAGGTATTGAACTGTTTGTGGTTGATGACGGATGGTTCAGAAACAGAAGCAGTGACAAGCGGGCTTTAGGAGACTGGACAGAGGATAAAGAAAAGTTTCCCGGAGGAATCTGTCGTTTGTCTGAGAGAATACGGAAAGAGGGAATGGAATTTGGAATCTGGTTTGAACCGGAGATGGTTTCTCCGGACAGCGATCTTTACAGAAAACATCCGGACTGGATTATCAGAAGCCCTCATTACGATCCCATATTAAGCAGATATCAGTATGTGCTGGATCTGTCCAACCCTGCAGTCTGTGACTATGTGATTCAGGCAGTATCCAACATTTTGGAATCAGCTGAAATTACATACGTAAAATGGGATATGAACCGACATATTACGGATCTTGGTTCCCTCTGTCTGGATGGGAAGAGCCAGAAAGAACTGTCCCACAGATATATGCTTGGATTGTATTTCATTCTGGATACGCTGAACCGCAGATTCCCTGAGGTGCTTTTTGAGGGCTGCTCCAGCGGAGGCGGACGATATGATGCCGGTATGCTTTATTACATGCCGCAGACATGGGCGAGTGACAATTCTGACGCAGTCTGCAGGCTGAAAATTCAGTATGGGACAAGTATTCTGTTTCCTCCGGTAACAATGGGAGCACACGTTTCTGTTGTTCCGAATCTCCAGGTTGGGCGACTGACCTCTATTGATACCAGATTTGCGGTAGCCATGTCCGGTAATCTGGGGTATGAGATGGATCTGTGCAGTTTGCCGGAAGAAGAAAAAGAAGAAATCAAAAATCAGATTGCTTTTTATAAGAGTATCCGTGAAGTGATCCAGAAGGGACGCTTTTACCGTCTTGCGAATCCCCAGGAGGGAAATACTGCGGCGTGGAATTTCGTTTCGGAGGACGAAAACACAGTAATTTACTGTTATTTCCAGATACTTTCCGAGGCGGTGCGTGTAAATGTTCCTGTGAAACTGAAGGGTCTCAGGGAAGACAGCGTATATCGGCTGGCACAGGATGGATCCTGCTATGGCGGTGATGAACTGATGCATGCCGGAGTTACGAGCCCGCCGGTGCTGAAGGATTTTGTCAGCCACGTATATGTTTTTAATCGAATTCAGGAATTTTCATGCTCTGACTGTGAGAAACACTGAGCCGGAAAACTTGTCTGTATCAGGCGGCGCACAGGCGCCGCCTGATATATCATCTCATACTCTTCGTCTTATTCGTACATGCCTCCATGCCAGCCAGCACCGCATTGCGGAAGCCCGCCTTTTCCATGGCAGCCACTGCCTCTATTGTAGTTCCGGCGGGAGAGCAGACCATATCTTTCAGTTCCCCCGGATGCATGCCGGTTTCCAGCACCATCTTTGCGCTTCCCAGAACCGCCTGTGCAGCCAGCCTGTACGCCTGACCGCGCGGAATACCGTCCCGCACGGCTCCGTCTGCCATGGCCTCAATCATCATGAAAACGTATGCAGGAGAGCTTCCGCTGACAGACACGACGGCATCCACGAGACGCTCCGGCATAATCTCGGCCGTTCCGCATGCTTCCAGCAGCGAGATGACGCGCTTTCGTTCATCCTCTGTCACATTGTCTGCTGCGCAGACTGTAGTCACGCCCTCACCAACCATGGCGGGGGTGTTCGGCATGGTGCGGATCAGTTTTATGCTTTTTCCGAACCAGCCTGTGATTGTATCGATGGACTTTCCGGGGGCAATGGAGACAATCAGCTGGGTTTCCGTGACAGTGTTTCTGATTTCGTGAATGACACTCTCGTAAAACTGCGGCTTCACAGCCAGAAATACGATTTCTGCCTTTGCTGCCTCACAATTGTCAAGTGTTGTATGAACGCCGTATGCAGCGGCAGCTTTGTCCAGCGTCGCCTGATGCAGTGCGGAGACAATCACCTCATCCGGAGGAAGAAGCTGTTTTTTTAAGATCCCGCCGAGAATTGCTTTTGCCATATTTCCGCATCCGATAAAACCAAGTTTCATGATAGAACACTTCCTTTCTCAATACTGCGGCAGCTCATGCCGTGAAAATAATTCCATACAAGAGTACACCACTTTGGGAAATTGTGCAAACAGAATATTGAATCACAGGCATATCATGATGCTTCGGAGGGGTTCGGAACGTTCTTGAATGTTTTACATGCTCATGGTAAACTGATAGCAGTTTAGAAGAAAGTCAGGAGGAAAGTATGGAAGAAAATCTGCTGCAGAAGCTGGAAAGATACAGAGCGTCGGATTTCTATCCGTTTCATATGCCGGGACACAAGCGGAATATGGCTCATTTTGATGATCCCTTTTCCATAGATATTACAGAGATAGACGGGTTTGACAATCTCTTTCATGCGGAAGGCATTCTGATGGAGGCACAGAACCGTGCTGCGAGGCTGTACAGAGCTGAGGAGACGTATTATCTGGTAAATGGCAGCACCTGCGGTATTCTGGCAGCTGTATCATCGTCCGTTTCGCGGGGCGGAAGGATTCTGATGGCGCGCAACAGCCACAAAGCAGCCTATCACGCTGCGTTTCTGAATGGACTGCATGTGTCGTACCTGTATCCGGAGGCCGATATGTCAAGAGGCATAAACGGAAGCATTTCCCCGCAGCAGGTGGAGGAATCACTGAGAAGTCACAGTGATATAAAGGCAGTCCTGATTACATCGCCCACGTACGACGGTGTCGTGTCGGATATTCGTGCGATTGCGGAAGCTGTTCACCGGGCAGGCGCTGTCCTGATTGTCGATGAGGCTCACGGCGCACATTTTCCGATGCATCCTTATTTCCCGCAGCCGTCGCTGGCCTGCGGCGCTGACATTGTGATTAACAGTCTTCACAAGACGCTTCCGTCCATGACGCAGACGGCTCTGCTGCATGTTCAGGGACCGTGGGCAGACAGGATAAAACTGAAAAAATATCTGGGAATCTATCAGTCCAGCAGCCCCAGCTACGTGCTGATGGCAGGGATGGATGCGTGCATCTGCCTGCTGCAGAAGCAGGGCAGAGAGCTGTTTGATACCTATACACAGAGACTGGAAAAGCTGAGGGGATCCCTCAGCAGAATGCAGCATCTGCATCTTGTGGACGGAACGGAAAAGGAGCTTTCAGCGTACGACTTTGATTGCTCCAAGGTGCTGATTTCCACAGAGCGCACCGGATGGAACGGACCTGAGCTCTCAGCGCTTCTCCGACAGGAATATCATCTGGAGATGGAGATGGAGGCGGAGCATTATGTGACCGCCATTACGACGGTGGCGGATACACAGGAGGGCTTTGACCGGCTGGAAACGGCGCTGCTGGAGCTGGATGAACGGGCAGGCCGCTGCTTAAATGACACGGATGGGTGTGAAGACAGGCCGGATAGCCATCCGGACTACTCATGGCTGCATACTCCGGGGGAGGAGATTCTGACCATTGAAGAGGCGGAAAACAGCGTGCAAAGATGCATCCCCCTCGCAGAGAGCGGCGGCAGAATCAGCGGAGAGTTTGTTTATCTGTATCCCCCGGGGATCCCTCTTCTTGTACCTGGAGAGAGGATTCCGGAGGAGATGCCCCGGATGCTGGCAGGCTGCCGCCGGTCCGGTCTGAAAGTGCAGGGGCCGGCAGATTATACGCTGGAGCAGATTCGGACGGTTGACAGATGACACATCTGGAGCAGATTCGCACAGTTGAACAGGGAGAGTACAAATGGGAAAGTTATTTTATATTATGGGCAAGAGCTCATCCGGCAAGGACACGATTTATGAGGAAATGCTCAGGAGGGAAGAGCTGAATCTGAAACCGTTTATTATGTACACGACGCGGCCCGCCAGGGCAAAGGAAGTAAACGGCGTACAGTACTATTTTGTGACGGAGGACCAGCTTCACCGCATGCAGGAAGCGGGCAAGGTCATTGAACTGCGTGTCTACCAGACAGTCTTCGGACCGTGGTATTATTTTACGGCGGACGGAGATGATGTGGATATGGAGCACTGCAGTTATCTTGCTCTGGGGACGCTGGAGTCATACGAAAAGATCAGGCAGTACTACGGCAGCGATCGTGTGGTGCCGATTTATATCGAGGTGGAGGACGGCATACGGCTGGAGCGCGCCATAAAGAGGGAAAAGAAGCAGGAAGTACCGAATTATGATGAGGTCTGCAGAAGGTTTCTTGCGGACCAGGCGGATTTTTCAGAGGAAAATATTGAGCATGCGGGGATTAAACGGAGATTTTTGAATAATGACGACCGGGAAATCTGCATGGATGAGGTGGAGCGGTACATCAGAAGCCAGTAACCCTGGCAAAATCTGTTTTGTTCCGGTGCTTCACACAGCTTCCAAATTGTGCTATACTAAAATGTACTGTGGACAGACACAGCGAAGGAGGAGGACGTCATGGCAGGGTTCAGAGATATGATCGGACATAAAAAGGAGATTGCCCACCTTGAGCAGGCAATCAGTACAGGTAAGGTCAGTCATGCTTATATTTTCAGCGGAGAAAAGGGTACAGGGAAAAAGACTCTGGCGGATGCCTTTGCATTGACGCTTCAGTGTACCGCGGACGGTGAGCGTCCCTGCAGAAAGTGCCATTCCTGCAGGCAGGCCATGGGCGGCAATCATCCGGATATTATATATGTGGGACACGACAAGCCGACCAGCATCGGTGTGGAGGATATCAGAGAGCAGCTGACAGGCGATATTCAGATCCGCCCGTACAACGGCAATTATAAGATTTATATTATTCCTGACGCGGAAAAAATGACTGTCCAGGCGCAGAATGCAATTCTGAAGACGATAGAGGAGCCTCCGGAATATGCGGTGATCATTCTCCTTGCTGCCAATGAGCAGGTATTTCTCGATACCATTCGCTCCAGATGCGTGATCATGAATCTGAAGCCGGTTCCGGATGAGCAGGTGAAGAATTATCTGATGGAGCAGGTACAGATCCCAGATTACCAGGCAGACATCTGTGTGGCCTTTGCCCAGGGAAATGTGGGCAAGGCGATCCGTCTCGCTTCCTCGGAGGATTTCAGCATGATCAAGTCCTCTGCCATGCAGCTGATCCGCAATGCGGGCAGAATGGAGATCAGTGAAATTATCGAGTTTGTAAAAGGGATTCAGGATTATAAAATTTCTATCCAGGATTATCTCGACATTCTGGCACTCTGGTACCGCGATATGGTATATTACAAAGCCACAAAGGATATCGACGGTATTGTTTTCAGGGATGACCTGCGGACGATCAGAGAGACGGTGAAGCTGTGTTCCTATGAGGGCGTGGAGGAAGTTATGAAAGCAATTGAGAATGCGAAGACGCGTCTCAAGGCAAATGTTAATTTTGATCTGACAATGGAGCTTCTGTTCCTTGTCATTAAGGAGAATATACATGGTTAAGATTGTAGGAGTCAGATTCAGAAATGCGGGTAAGGTGTACTACTTCGACCCGAAAAATTATAAAATCAAGCCGGGAGATCACGTGATTGTGGAAACGGCGCGGGGCGTGGAATACGGTACAGTTGTCGGCGGAGTGCGGACCATGGAGGAGGATAAGCTTGTCCAGCCGCTGAAGGCAGTGATCCGCGTAGCGACGGCGGAGGACAATGTGCGCGCCCAGAAAAACCGCGCAAAGGAAAAGGATGCCATGCGTATCTGCCAGGAAAAGATCCGCAGGCACGGGCTTGAAATGAAGCTGATTGATGCAGAATATACATTTGACAACAATAAAGTCCTGTTTTATTTTACGGCAGACGGGAGAATTGATTTCCGTGAGCTGGTCAAGGATCTGGCAGCCGTATTCAAGATGAGAATCGAGCTGCGCCAGATCGGTGTCCGCGATGAGACGAAGATCCTCGGCGGTATCGGAATCTGCGGCCGTGTGCTCTGCTGTAATTCTTTCCTCTCAGAGTTTGCTCCCGTATCGATCAAGATGGCAAAGGAGCAGAATCTGTCCCTGAACCCGACGAAGATTTCCGGTGTCTGCGGCAGACTGATGTGCTGCCTGAAAAATGAGGAGGACACATACGAATATCTGAACAGCCGTCTGCCGAGTCCGGGAGATATGGTGACGACATCAGACGGGTTGAAGGGCGAGGTACAGAGCGTGAATGTCCTGCGCCAGAAGGTCAGGGTTCTCGTGGATGTTGAGGACGAAAAGGAGCTTCAGGAGTATGACGCAAAGGATCTGAAATTCAAGCCGCGCCGCCGCAAGGACAAGGGCAATAAGGGCGAAAAGGGCAGCCAGGTCGATAAGGAGCTCAAAGAGCTGGAGGCACTTGAGAAAAAAGAAGGGAAATCAAAGCTGGATGACTGACCTCAGAGGAGAAAAAGAGAGAGATCAGATCAGAATGGCTGATCTCAGAGAAAAAAAAGAAAAAAACACTTCCGGGGCAGCCGGTCTCAGGGAAGGTGAACGTCTCGATGACCTCCACCGCAACGGCTATCGGATTATTCAGAATGAGAAACTGTTCTGCTTTGGCATGGATGCTGTCCTGCTGTCCGGGTTTGCGTCGGTTAAGGAGGGCGGCCGCGCGCTGGATCTCGGCACGGGGACAGGCATCATACCGATTCTGATGGCGGCGAAGACGAAGGGCGACCATTTCACCGGTCTGGAGATTTCTTCTGTGAGCTCCGATATGGCGCGAAGAAGTGTGATGCTGAACAGTCTGGAAAATAAAATAGATATTATTCAGGGAGATATCAAAGAAGCCGGGGAGCTGTTTGCTCCGGCTTCTTTTGACACAGTTACATCGAATCCGCCCTATATGATCGGGAAGCACGGGCTCGTGAATCCTGATATTGAAAAAGCGGCCGCACGCCATGAGATCCTGTGCACACTGGATGACGTGGTGCGCGCTGCGGCGAAGCTGGTCTGTCCGGGCGGACATTTTTATATGGTACACCGACCATTCCGGCTGGCGGAGATCATCGGCACGCTGCTGCAGTATAAACTGGAGCCGAAACGGATGCAGCTTGTCTACCCGTACGTGGACAGGGAACCCAATATGGTGTTGATTGAAGCTGTGCGGGGCGGAAAACCGCGCATGACGGTGGAGAAACCTCTGATTGTATATGAGAGGCCGGGAGTTTATACGAGAGATATTACGGAGCTGTACGGGTACTGATACGACTGCATACTGCGGGACGACTGCATCTTTTGTGCATGGAAGAACTGCCCGCATTTATTTCAGGCGTGGAGACTCCCGCCTCTTAAGTGGTGAGCAGGAAATCCGGGTGTCCGTATAACAGGGAGGAAATTATGGAAAAGGGAAAACTGTATCTGTGTGCAACGCCGATCGGCAATCTGGAAGATATTACGATGCGTGTAATCCGCACGCTTAAGGAGGTTGATCTGATTGCCGCCGAGGATACACGCAACAGTATCAGGCTTCTGAATCATTTTGAGATTCATACGCCGATGACGAGCTATCACGAATACAATAAAATAGAGAAGGCTCATGTGCTGATCGGAAAGATGCTGGAGGGGCAGAACATTGCGCTGATCACAGATGCAGGAACGCCCGGCATTTCGGACCCGGGAGAAGAACTGGTACGGCTGTGTTACGAAGCGGGGGTGGAGGTGACATCCCTTCCGGGAGCCTGTGCCTGCGTGACAGCGCTGACGCTGTCGGGACTTGCGACGAGACGCTTCTGCTTTGAGGCATTTCTGCCCTCCGAAAAAAAGGAACGGCAGCAGATTCTGGAGGAGCTGCAGACGGAGACACGTACCACGATTCTCTATGAAGCGCCCCACAGACTGCTGCGCACACTGACAGAGCTTCTGGAGACGCTTGGCGACCGCCGTGTGACCGTCTGCAGGGAGCTGACAAAAAAGCATGAGACAGCGTTTCAGACTACGCTTTCCGGGGCGGTCTCCTACTACGGGGCAAATGAACCGAGAGGAGAGTGTGTGATCGTCATGGAGGGGCGCAGCCGTGAGGAAATGCGCCGTCAGGAGCAGAAGCAGTGGGAAGAAATGACAGTGCAGGAGCACGTGGATATGTACGAGCAGCAGGGCATGAGCCGCAAGGATGCCATGAAGCAGGCTGCAAAGGACAGAGGGATATCAAAACGGGACGTATATGCACAGCTTCTGGAACAGGAGTGAGAGCAGGCAGATTGGAGGGTAAAATGAAAGTACTTTTATGGGATATAGACGGAACTCTTTTAAATTTCGGCATGGCGGAGAAGTACGCAATCCGGAAATGTTTTTCCATTTTCGGAATCGGTGAGTGCAGCGATGAAATGCTTGGACGGTATTCTGCGATTAACCGCACGTACTGGGAGCGTCTCGAGCGGAGAGAACTGACGCGGGAGCAGGTACTGCACGGGAGATTTGAGGAATTTTTCGCGAAGGAGAAGATTCCGTTTGATAAGATCCGTGAATTTAACGCAGAATACCAGGTGAGACTGGGTGATAAGGCATTTTTCCACGATGACGGTTATGAGGTGGTGAAAAGGCTGAAGGGATGCGTAAAGCAATATGCCGTAACCAACGGCACATCTGTGGCTCAGGAACGGAAGCTTAGGCTGTCCGGGCTGGATGAGCTGCTGGATGGAGTGTTTATTTCTGAATCCATCGGTGCGGACAAGCCGTCCCCCGTATTTTTTGATGCGGTCTGGAAGACGATCGGGACATACAGACCGGAGGATGTTGCAATTATCGGAGATTCTCTTACCAGCGACATGCAGGGAGGAAACAATGCCGGGATTCTGTGCTGGTGGTATAACCCGGAACACAGGAAAAATGATAAAGGTGTGCGGATTGACCGGGAAATCTTCGATCTGCACGAGGTATGGGAGCTTATTACGAATAAAGTAAAAGGAGGAACAGAAGAATGAGCGGAAAATTCAAGAGAATTCTGTACGGCGGAGATTACAATCCGAACCAGTGGGGAAAGGAGATCTGGAAGGAGGATATGAGGATCTTCCGCGATGCGCGGATCAACAGTGCAACCATAAACGTATTTTCCTGGGCGAAGCTTCAGCCGTCGGAGGAGGAATTTTATTTTGATGAGCTGGATGAAGTTGTGGAGATGCTCAGTGCGGAAGGGTACGATATTGTGATGGCGACCTCCACTGCCGCACTTCCGGCGTGGATGTTCAGAAAGTATCCGGAGGTGGCCAGAACCGATTATCAGGGAAGGCATCACAAATTCGGACAGCGCCACAATGCATGCCCCAATTCTCCGGTCTATCAGAAGTACGCTTCCGTGCTGGTGGAGAAGCTGGCGCAGCGCTACGGTGGAAATTCCCATGTGACCTGCTGGCATATCAACAATGAGTACGGCGGAGAGTGTTACTGTGAAAACTGTGAAAAGGCATTCCGCGTGTGGCTGAAGAAAAAATACGGTACGATCGAAGCTCTGAATAAGGCATGGAATCTGGAATTCTGGGGACATACTGTATATGAGTGGGATGAGATTGTGCTTCCCAATGCCCTGGGTGACGGCATGGAGGACGGCGTCAATACAGCATTTGCCGGCCTGTCTGTGGATTACCGCAGATTCATTTCCGACAGTATCCTGGAAAACTTTAAGATGGAGCGCGATATTATCCGCCGCTACGACAAAGATGCTGTCATTACCACCAACCTGATGGGTACGTACAAAGGCCTGGATTATTTCAAGTGGGCGAAGGAGATGGACATTGTTTCCTGGGACAATTATCCCAGCTTCAACACCCCGTGGAGCTACATTGCCATGAGCCATGACCTGATGCGCGGACTGAAGGGTGAACCGTTTATGCTGATGGAGCAGACGCCGAGCCAGCAGAACTGGCAGGCTTACAATTCTCTGAAGCGTCCAGGACAGATGCGTGCCCAGAGCTATCAGACCATTGCACACGGAGCCGACACGATACAGTTCTTCCAGCTTCGCCGCAGCGTGGGAGGATGCGAGAAATTCCACGGCGCGGTGATCGCCCATGTCGGAACGGAGAATACCCGCGTATTCAGGGAAGTGAAGCAGCTTGGAGAGGAACTGGAGCGTCTCAGTGCTCTTACGCCCGGCTCAGCTAATGAGGCTGAGGTGGGAATTATCTTCGACTGGGATAACTACTGGGCTCTGGAGTACACGAGCGGACCGACCGTAGATCTCACCTATGTGGATCAGATTCACAGATATTATAAATATTTCTACGATAAGAATATCGCGGTGGATATGATCCCCTTCGATGGTGATTTCAGCAAATATAAGGTGATTGCCGCCCCGGTGCTGTACATGGTCAAAGATGGAATGAAAGAGGCGCTGGAAGCGTTTGTGAAAAACGGAGGCGTACTGGTGACTACGTATATGAGCGGAATTGTGGGAGAATCCGACAATGTATACCTGGGCGGATATCCGGGACCGCTGAAGGACATGACTGGTATCTGGGCGGAGGAGATTGATGCACTGGCACCGGAACAGTCCAACGAGGTCGTATTTGCAGATGGCAGCAGAAACACATGCAGTATTGTATGCGACATCATGCATCCGGAGACGGCAGAAGTGATCGCCTCCTATGGAAAGGACTTCTATGCAGGTACACCTGCTGTGACAAAGAATCAGTATGGCAGCGGGAGCACGTACTATATCGGTACCTGCATGGAGGAGGACGGCATCGCACGCATCCTTGACCTGGCAGTATCAGATGCAGGCGTGACCCCGGTCATCAGCAGCAGTACCGGACTGGAAGTGACATGCAGAAAGGCAGAGGGCTGCAGCTATTACTTCGTCATGAACTTCCGTGACAACGCGCAGGAGATACCTTCTGAGTTTGTGGGATATACGGATGTGCTGACCGGAGAGACGGTGAAGGCAGGATCACAGATGGAAAAATTTGATGTGAAGATCATTCAGGTGAACCGGTAGACGGAAGGGAGTTCTGACGTATGGAAATTGAGCGCAAATGGATGGTAAACGGATGGCCGGAGGGCTTGCCGCTTCTGGAAACATACCGGATGGATCAGGGATATATCAGCGTAAGACCCACCGTGCGCATACGAAGGGAAGCGCTGGAGGGAGGAGAGACGAAGCTGATTCTCTGTTTTAAAGGTGCGCCGGGAACCGACGGGCTGAGCCGTCAGGAGATAGAGACGGAGATTGATGACGAGCTGTTTGGGAAGCTGGAAGCTCTGATCGCCATGCCTCTGATCAGAAAGGTGCGCCGTACGTACCTGCTGCCGGATGGAAATCATCTGGAAGTGAACTGTGTGGATGAAGGGATGGCGACCGCATTCTGGTATGCGGAGATCGAGTACAGAACAGAAGATGAGGCGAGAAGCTGGAATCCATCCTGTGCGGGACTGGAGGACTACCTGAAGGACGAATGTACCGGAAAACCTGGATCGAGCATGGGAGCTTACTGGGAGCGGACACGGATGCAGGACATCTGTATATAACCATGCGTGCAAAGGCATGAAAGCATTTGGTTTTGCCTGGCATGCTGCAAAGCAATATTTATGCGGTATGTCAGGCAAAAATTTGATTTGTCAGATATTATTAGACAATTTAAAAATAATTAAAAAATAAATAGAAAAAGTATTGACAAAACCAGAAACATATATTACAATATAGACAACAAGAAACAAGAAGACGAAATCTTAGGAGGACAGTCCAATGGGATGTTAAACTGACAATCACTTATCTCTGAAACAGATTTCACAGAAGAGCTGAAGGAGGAGATTCCAATGAAAGGCAGAGACCCATAGCGGATCGTTAAATTCAAAAGAACAGGAGGTTATATAGTGAAACTTCAGATTATTCATTGAAAGAGCTATCTGATGACGAGAAAGTCAGATAGCTCTTATTTTTTTTGCTTATATACTTTATTCTGTGTTAAGGTTTGCAAAAAGACGGTATTCGTGATATGGTTTTCTTATCTGTCGAGGACAGAATGCGGTGCAGCAAAAGCATAAAATGTTGCAGAAAAGGGAGGAAAAAGAATGAGAACAATTAAGGCAAAACCAATTACTGTAGAAGCATTTAAATCGTACGGCAATTTCACAGATCTTCTGAATCCACAGGGCTACAGCCTCGGAGACTTTTATCAGGACAGACTTCTGATGCACTCTTCGGGATGTATGCAGACGGCATTTTCGCCGCTGCTGGTCCGCAAACCGGAGAAGATGATTGTAGAAAAGGCAGAGTTTCACAATACGACGCAGGAGGGAATTCTGTGTCTTGATGATGATGTGGTGATTCACGTCGCTCCTGCGGGCAAGGATCCTGTTCCGGAGCTGACGGAAGCATTTCTTGTTCCGAAGGGAACCATGGTATGTCTGAACACAGGCGTATGGCATCTGAGTGCGATCCCGGTTCATCAGGAGGTGGCACACGTTCTGATTGTGCTCCCGGAGAGAATCTACAACAATGACTGTATTGTGGTACCTTATCCGGAGGAGCAGCAGATTGAGATTGTACTGTAGGATACAGCAGAAAGCAGGACAGGCGGAACATGTTCTGAGGAAGGCAGAGAGATGGAAGCAAAGCAGATAGCAGAAGAAGCATCGGTGACAGAAAAACTGTTTTATGAGGACAGCTACATGGAAAAATTCACGGCCAGGGTAATTTCCTGCAATCCGGGAGGGAAAGGGTATCGCGTGGTGCTCGACCGCACCGCATTTTTCCCGGAGGGAGGCGGACAGTTCGGTGACACCGGGTATCTGGGAGAAATACGTGTCCTGGATACACAGGAGAAGAATGGCGTGATTTATCATGAGACGGAAGCGCCGGTGGAAGCCGGAACGGCAGTGGAAGGAAAAATTGATTTTGAAAAGCGGTTCGACAGAATGCAGCAGCATACGGGAGAGCATATAATCTCCGGCATTGTCCACGGACTGTACGGCTATGACAATGTGGGATTCCATCTCGGAGATGATCTGACGACACTTGACTTTAACGGAGAGCTGACTCCGGAGCAGATACAGGAGACAGAAATGCTGGCCAACCGGGCTGTGTTTGAGGATCTTCCGGTTGAGGTGCTTTATCCGGATAAAGCTGCACTCGGGGCGATGGAATACCGAAGTAAAATAGAGATTGGGGGACAGGTTCGGATCGTGGCTATTCCCGGTGTGGATATGTGCGCATGCTGTGCACCCCACACGAGAACGACCGGTGCAGTCGGGATGATTAAGATTCTTTCCTGCGACCGGCACCGCGGAGGATGTCGTGTGACGATGGTAAGCGGCATGCGGGCTCTCACAGACTACCGTTCCAGACAGCAGAGTGTGACAGAAATCTCTGTGGCACTTTCTTCAAAGCCGGAAAAAATTACGGAGGCAGTGCTTCATCTGAAAGAACAGCAGCTCCTGCTGCGCAGCAGGCTGAATCAGATGCAGGCTGTCTATCTGAAGGGAAAGCTTGATGCAGTTACGGCAGAGGTACCTTACGTCTGTATCTTTGAGGAAGAAATGGACAATGTTGCAGTCCGCAATTTTGTCAATGATGCGATGGAGCGCTGCAGTGGAATTTGCGCTGCCTTTGTCGGGACAGATGCGGACGGCTATCACTATATTCTGGGAAGCGGAGGGACGGATGTCCGCATATTGGCGAAGAAGCTTAATGAGGCCTTTGCAGGAAAGGGCGGCGGAAAGCCCGGGATGGTACAGGGCTCTCTGACAGGAAAAAAAGAGGAGATAGAGTCGGTGCTTGCGCAGTTGGCCACTGGCTTGTGATGCAGATAAACAGGAGCGCGGCAGGAAAGAGCGACAGCCTGCAGTGCAGAAAAGAGCAAGGAGGTATATTATGAAGTACGCAAAATGTTTCAGCGACAGACACTATGAAATTGGAAAAATTGATGAGAAGCTGTATTCGTCCTTTACGGAGCATCTGGGGAGATGCATCTATTCCGGCATCTATGAGCCGGGACATCCTACAGCAGATGAAAAAGGATATCGGCAGGATGTTGCTGCGCTCGTCAGGGAACTGGCAGTTCCGGTAATACGTTATCCGGGCGGAAATTTCGTTTCCTGTTATGACTGGCATGACGGAATCGGGCCAAAAGAAAAACGCCCAAGGCGGATGGATTATGCGTGGTCAACCATCGAGACAAATGAATTCGGCATTGATGAATTCTGTCAGTGGGCGGAAAAAGTCGGCATTGAGCCGATGATCGCGGTGAATCTCGGAACAGGAAGCATCAAGGACGCCGGAGACCTTGTGGAATACTGCAATCATCCGGGCGGAACGTACTGGAGTGATCTGCGTGCTCAGAACGGACATCCGGAACCTTATAATATCAAGTACTGGTGCCTTGGAAACGAGATGGAGGGCAGCTGGCAGGCCGGACATCTCTCTGCTGAGGATTATGCGAAAAAGGCTCTGGAAGCAGCAAAGATCATGCGGTGGGTAGATCCGTCCATCAAGCTTGTTGCCTGCGGCAGCAGCTATGAAATGCTCCCGACGTATATGGAATGGGATCGTGTCATGCTGACTGAATTGTTTGATCAGGTGGATTACATTTCCACACATAATTATACGATGAATGCAGGTCAGGGAACCACGAATTTCCTGGCAGCATACAAGCAGCTGGACACACATATTAAAAATACGGCAAGAGTTGTGGAGTATGTAAAAGCAAAGAATCACTTTGACAAAGATATCAAGATCTGTCTTGATGAGTGGAATGTATGGAATTTCCAGGATATCAAGCTGGATTCTCTTGACGACCTTCAGGGGCTGACGACATTTGAGATGACATCTGCTGAGAAATGGGAAATTGCACCAAGTATTCTGCAGGAAAAATATTCTCTGCTGGATGCGCTCGTACTGGGCGGACTTGGAATTACGCTTCTGAATAATGTCGATACGGTGGAGATTGCCTGCCTGGCTCAGCTGATCAATGTTATCGCGCCGATTACAACTGTCAGAGGAGGCGGGGTATTCACGCAGACAACGTACCATACTTTCCATATGCTTAGCAAGTATGGTCGCGGAACGACAATGAAAGCTGTTGTCGATGCAGATACATATTCCTGTGAATTCGGAGAGCTTCCGATTGTGGAGCCGGCAGTTGTCTACAATGAAGAGAATGACGAGGTACGCGTATTTGTACTGAACTGCAGCCAGGATGAGGATACGGAGTTTGAGATGGAGCTGCAGGGATATGGAGACAAGAGGGTAAAGAAGCATCTCGTATTGTCCGGAGACGATCTGGAAGCACGGAATACGATTGATGATCCGGACCGTGTTACGATGAAGGAGCTGGATGTGACCGGAGCAGAAGGCACAAAGGTAACGCTTCCGAAGATGTCCTGGAATATTATTATTTACGGCTGAGTAGAAGGAAAGTGTATGGGCAGTGAAGGAAAACGTGCGGAGGAGGGAACGAACGGAAAGGTCAGAACAATCATTTGAAATCATCGGACAGGAGGATACGGACATGAAAATTCATACAATCGCAGTGATGGGTGCCGGTGCCGTCGGGTGCTATTTTCTTGACGGACTCAGTGAAAAGTTCGGGGAAAATCTGTGGACAGTGGCATCAGGACAGCGCGCAGAGCGGTTGAAACGGGATGGCCTCACGGTCAACGGCAGGCGTCTTGCACTGAATGTGAGGACGCCGGAGGAAGCCCGCGGAGCGGATCTGCTGCTGGTGGCTGTGAAATACGGTGCGCTGAAGCCGTGTGTGGATGATATAGAGAAGGTTGTGGCAGAACATACGACAGTGATGAGCCTGCTCAACGGTGTGGACAGCGAGACGGTGATCGCAGAGCGAATCGGCATGGAGCATATTGTGTATTCCATGATGAAAATTGCTTCGGAGAGAAAGGACAATGAAGTCGTGTTTGACCCGGAGGTGACGCAGGGAGTTTATTTCGGGGAGACAGATCGCGGGGACAGCGGCATAAATGCAGAATCCGGTGAGTCGGATGGGCGCGGCAGGAATGCAGATTCCGGTGAATCAGACAGGCGTATTGCGGCAATTGCGGAAGCTTTTGAAGGTACGAAAATCCGGTATACGATCTGCGACGATATTATCCGGGATATCTGGTTCAAGTATGCGCTGAATATCAGCAAGAATCTGCCTCAGGCCATGGTGAACTGCGGATTCGGGGCATATACTTCCAGCGAATACGTGGCAGCTCTGAGTCGGAGACTGGAGGAAGAGGTAGCTGCGGTTGCTAAGGCGAAGGGAATCGATCTTTCTGATAAGAACAATGCGGCCGGGAAGAACAGCGCTATTTCACCGAAAGCGCGGTTCTCTACGCTGCAGGATCTTGATGCCGGGAGGCACACGGAAATTGACATGTTCTCAGGTGCCATGATGCGCATGGGAAGAGAACTGGGCATTCCTACTCCGTACAATGAATTTACGTACTATATGATTAAGGCTCTTGAAGAAAAAAATGACGGACTGCTGCCCTGAAGGCAGCCATATTCTCCAAATACGCAGATAATTCCTGCTGCAGGGATCGTCAGAAGTACCAAGGAAATGGAAAAACTATGGTATGTTTGCCGGTTGACATAAATGCGGTGGAATGTTATATTAAATCCGGAATATTTTTGAACAGTTCTGAATTTAAGCAGGAGAAGGTAACAAAATGGCTACATTAAAGGACGTCGCCCGTGAATCAGGACTCACAGTGGGGACGGTTTCAAGAGTTTTAAACAACAGAGGTTATATCAGCGAACAGACGCGCGAAAAAGTTTATGAGGTAATGAAAAGGCTGAATTACCAGCCGAACGAGATGGCGCGTTCTCTTTCCAAGCAGAGCAGCAATACAATCGGGATTATAGTACCGCACATTGTACATCCATATTTTGCCAAGCTGATCAGCAATCTTGAGCTGGCGGCTTACAATAACAGATACAAGGTTCTTCTTTTTAATTCCAAGGGGAAGGAAGAGAAGGAGGAGGAATACATCGAGATGTGCAGGAGCAACCGTGTGGCAGGAATCGTCCTGTGTACCGGCTCCTTTAAGACGGAGAAATTCAAGAATCTGGCATGTCCGCTGATTACAATTGAGCGCTTCATCGACGAGGGAACGGCGGGAATCGAGTGTGACAACTACCAGGGAGGTACTCTTGCGGCGGAGCATCTGATCCATTGCGGTTGCAGACATCTGCTTCATATCGGCGGTGTCAGCGGACAGTCGATGCCGGCAGACGACAGAAAACGCGCCTTTGATGATGTATGCAGAAGACGCGGTGTGGAATACATGGCGGTTGATCCCGGCCGGGCCAATTATGACGAGCTGAATTATTATCCGGTGATTCATCAGGCGCTTGAGCAGTATCCGCAGACAGACGGTATTTTTGCCAGCTCTGATCTGATTGCGGCGCAGGTGATCAGAGTGTGCAAAGAACGCGGCATTGAGATTCCGAGCCAGATGAAGGTGATCGGTTTTGATGATGTGAATGTTGCGGCGCTTACGACACCCGGAATTACGACGATACGTCAGCCGGTCAAGGAGATGGCGGAGTCGGCTGTTTCCATGATGGTAAAGGCTGTGGATGGAAGCATGGTTCCGGCAAGGAGCGTCTTTCCGGTGTCTCTGGTCATCCGTGAGAGCGCATGACTGCCACTCATTTTTCTGCGAAGAATGGATGCTTTCTCATGTTTTGCGGGTGGTTCCCGGGTCATGCTTTTTCACGCAGGCATGAACATCATGCCACCGGGTCACTGGTATCATCTTAATACAGGATATTATGGAACAGGTTTTTGCGAGGCAGATGTTTCTGCCTTGTGAAAACCTGTTTTTCTGTGTAAAAAGATACGATTTTCCGGTGGTAATACAGGTGCGTACACCTGAACATTAAACGGTTGACATAAAAGATGACATATATTTCCATGAAAATGAAAAGAGGGAAAGATAATAACATGTTAAACGAATGATATGCGAAAACGTGCTGAAAAAGGGCGAAATAATGGATTGATGTGATTATAAGTGCTGAAAAAGTGATTAAAAAGAGGGAAACACACTGATTGATAGGCAAAATACACAAAAATAAAAAGGTGAATTTGTGTGTATCTACTGAAATTGGGTAATTGGACGAAAAAAGTATGTTAATCGGTTGACATGTTTTGCAGGTTGTGGTATCCTACAATCACTTGAAAGAAAACAAAAAAATCAAACAGGAGGAACTAGAAAATGAAAAAAAGTATTTCTTTCGCAATGGCAACAGTAATGGCATTATCCGTAACATCAGCAGGCTCCATGACAGCTCTGGCAGACGATGTGACAATCACGATCTTCAACTCCAAGACGGAGGTTCAGAGCCAGTTTGAGGAGAAGGCAGCTGAGTACGCAGAGAAGACGGGTGTAAACGTTGAGGTTTACTTCTCGACTGATACAGTAGCAGCACACATGGCTACGAGATACGCTTCTGAAGATCCGTACACACTGTCCATGGTAGATGCAAAGGATATCTATTCATTGGCTCCGGAGCATGGTGTTGATCTGAGCGATCAGGACTGGGTAAATGACACAGATTATGAGATCAGCGTCGGTGATGCAGTTTACGGTTTCCCGATATGCGTGGAGGCCCGCGGCGTGCTCTACAATGCAGAGGCAATCGAGGCAATCACAGGTGAAGAGTTCGTTCCGGAGAACTATGCTACACTGGATGCATTCAAGGAACTGCTTGAGACTCTGGTAGCAGGCGGTATGGAGACTCCGACAGGAATCATGAAAGAGGACTGGTCACTGGGGGCTCACTATCTCTCAGAAATTTATGAGGAGCAGGAAGATGTAGACGCATTTATCACATCCCTTCATGAGGGCTCTGCAGATCTGATCAACAATGGAAAATTCAATGCTCTGATGGATACATTCGATGTTCTGATGCAGTACAACTATGCTAAGGATTCTGCAATCGCAGCAGAGCGTGAAGTGACAGAGCAGAAGCTGGCTGAGGGTGAGATCGCATTCATGTTCGGCGGCAACTGGGACTGGTCCGTAATCAACGCTTATGATTACTCAGAGAAGATGGGTATGATGCCGGTACCGCAGAATACAGAGGACGGAACAAATACCAAGCTCGTAGGCGGCGGTTCCAAATACTTCTTCATCGATGCTTCTGACAATACATCCGACGAGCAGCGTCAGGCAGCAAAGGATTTCCTGAACTGGCTGGTATATGACGAAGAAGGCCAGTCCTTCCTGGTAAATGACTGTGCACTTGTTCCGGCATTCTCCAACAACGCACTTGAAGTTACAGATCCGCTTGGAAATTCTGTAAAGAAATACGCAGATGCAGGCGCGCTTGTTCCGAACTATAACTATGCACCGGACGATCATCTTTCACTTTGCGGTGCTTCCTTCCAGAAATATCTGGCAGGACAGATCGACCGTGCAGGTTTTGCTGAGGAGATCGAAAACTACTGGAAGTCCACAACTCCTGTAGAACACTGAGAAGCTGTTTTCACAGCGCAGTAAAACAGAAAGCTTCCGGCTGCTTCGGCGCGGAAGCTTTCTATAAGAAAGGGGAAAGAGAAAACATGAAGAAAAACACCATGTCATATAAAGTAAAACAGTATGTCATGTTTGCCGGACCGGCTACCGTTCTGTTCTGTGCAGTAGTACTTCTTCCGTTCGTTTACGGTCTTTACCTGACTTTCACGAGCTGGGACGGTATCTCAAAGGATAAGCCATTTGTTGGATTGACCAACTATATATCTGCGTTCCAGGATACCGCTTACTGGCAGGCACTTGGAAGAACGGCGATCTATTCTGTAATTGCAGTAGTACTTGTAAATATTGTGGCATTCCTCCTCGCGTACCTTGTGACGAGCGGAGTAAAAGGACAGAATTTCTTCCGTGCAGGCTTCTTCATTCCGAACCTGATCGGCGGTATCGTCCTTGGTTATATCTGGAAATTCGTATTTAACCGTGCATTCGTGGCTCTCGGACAGTCTCTTTCCATCGGAGCGCTTTCCACCTCCTGGCTTGCGACGACGAACGGTGCAATGCTCTGCCTGATTATTGTATCCGTATGGCAGTATGCAGGTTATATGATGCTGATTTACGTTGCAGGTTTTATGAGCGTTCCGAAGAGCCTTGCAGAAGCGGCTGAGATTGACGGCTGTACAAAAAGTCAGGCAATGTTTAATGTAACGATTCCTCTGATGAGAGCATCCTTTGTACAGTGTCTGTTCCTGACGATTACACGCTGCTTCATGGTTTACGATGTAAACCTCTCCCTGACAAAGGGCGAGCCGTTCAACACATCCGTAATGGCAGCTATGCACGTTTATAACCAGGCATTTACATATAAGAAGTACGGTATGGGCCAGGCTGAAGCACTGATTCTGTTCCTTATCTGTGCAATTGTCGGTGTGACACAGGTTTATATCGGTAAGAAAGGCGAGGTGGCAGCGTAATGGATGATAATGCAAGAGCAGCGAGAAAAAAGAAAATATCCCATGCGATTATGATTGCAGTACTGATTGTGCTGTTCCTCCTGTTTATCACTCCGTTTCTTCTGGTAGTGATTAACGTATTCAAAACAAAGGGTGATATTACATCCAACCCGCTGGCACTGATCGGTGAGCACGGATTTACACTGGAAAACTTCCCGAAAGCCATGGAAAAAATGAATTTCGTGACAGTTTTCACAAACTCCCTGATCATTACAATAAGTGCAACCGTGCTCACCATGCTGGTGTCTTCCATGGCAGCCTTTGTGATTGTCCGTAATAAATGGAAAGCGTGTGCGCTTCTGTTTACCGGTATGATTGCATCCATGGTTATCCCGTTCCAGGTACTGATGATTCCTCTGGTGTCTCTGTACGGAGGAATCTTCGGAGTGCTGAACAGCAGACTCACATTGATTCTGATGCATGTCGGTTTCTCTGTATCCATGGCTACTTTCATGTTCCACGGTGCCATCCATACAAATGTTCCGCTTGAGCTGGAAGAGGCCGCACTGATTGATGGTTGCAACAGATGGCAGACTTTCTGGAGAATTGTATTCCCGCTGCTGAAGCCTACCATTGCAACAGTAGCGATCATTGATGCCATGGCATTCTGGAACGACTACCTCCTTCCGAGCCTTGTACTTGGACGTAAGGAGCTTTATACAATCCCGATTGCCACACAGGTATTCTACGGAACGTATTCCACAGACATTGGACTTGTCATGGCGGCTCTGCTTCTTGCCATGCTGCCGATTCTGATTCTGTACCTGTTCCTGCAGCGCTACATTGTTGAAGGCGTTACATCAGGTGCAGTAAAAGGCTGATGTAAATCAGAAGGGCTGCCGCAGAAAGATACACATATATCTGTCTTGCGGCGGCCTCTTTGTATTCATTTTGACCCCTGATACCCAAAGTCATGCTTTTTCATGCAGGCATGAACGGCATGACCTTCTGACCCTGGTATCATCATCTTATGGCAATATCATTACGGAGGACAACATGGAGTATAAGATAAAAGCTGAAAAAGTTTATATGGGGATTCCGATACAGGCAGAATGTCCGGAGGAGAAGCTTGAAATTTTCCTCGGAAATAAAAAGCTGTACGAATTTCTGGTACCGGTGTGCGCGGACGCAGAGCATGTGAAATATGATTATATCAGCTATCTGAGGATAGATCAGTATGAAGGCAGAGAGCTGACCCTGAAAGGGGATTTCGATGCATCCTTTTTTGAAAACATCTGTCAGAGCGACAGTGGGGATCGGGAGAAGCTGACCAGGCCGATGATCCATTTTACGGCGGACAGGGGCTGGATCAACGATCCCAACGGTCTTGTGTACCACAACGGAATGTATCACCTGTATTTTCAGTATAATCCCATGAATACACAGTGGCAGAACATGTCCTGGGGACATGCGGCCAGCAGTGACCTGCTGCATTTTAAACAGCTCGACACGGTGATGTATCCGGATGAGAGCGGAGCTGTCTATTCGGGATGCGGCATTGTCAATGAAAAGGGAATGCTGGGACTGCCGGAGGATGCGCTGCTGTTTTATTATTCCGCTGCAGGAGGCATCAACCCGTGGAGTGAAGGTACCGCCTTTACTCAGAAGATTGCGTACAGTACAGACGAGGGAACAACTCTTACCAAAATACCGGATCCGACCATAGGGGTGATCCGTCAGGACAGCAGAGATCCGAAGGTTTTCTGGCATGAGGAATCTTCCGCATATATTATGGTGCTCTGGATCCAGGGAAATGAGTTCGGATTTTTCCGTTCTGAAAACCTGAAAGACTGGAAAAAGACAGACAGTATCATATTGCCTGAGGCGTGGGAATGTCCGGATCTGTACAGACTGGACTGTGAAGGAGAAAAGGTCTGGGTGTTCACCAGCGCAGACGGTTTTTACTATATCGGTGAGTTTGACGGATATACGTTTTCTACCGATGGTGTGCAGAAAAAGGCATACAGAACGAAGCTTCCGTATGCGGCACAGTCGTACAGCGGCGTACAGGACAGAGTGATTGCCGTTCCATGGCTGCGCACCCTCAACAAAGGCAGGCTGTATACGGGAATGATGGGAATTCCAAGGGAGCTGAAACTGGTGAAACGCGGGGATGAGAAGATTCTTTCCATGCTCCCTGTCCGGGAATATGAGGAGACAAAAGAAAAAATTACAGAGTTCAACTGGAATGACGGAGAATTTTCTGTAGAGATACGGGAGGATGCCGTGGCTGAGGTTGAGCTGTATCCGCAGGCTGAGGGTACGTTTACTGTCTCTATCTACGGACAGGAGCTGACCATCGGCGGCCGTGAGATTCGATATGGCAGTGAGACGACCACGCTGGAAGAGCCGCTGAAGGAAATTCATATTATCGTGGACCGTGAGGTCATCGAAATTCACGGAAATCATGGCACAGAGAATGCGTACTATGAGACGTGCTCTGATCAGCTTCACGGAAAAATCAGTATGAAAGGCTGCGCAGGCATGGGCCGGATATATATCTGGCAGCCGTAAGGAGGAGACTCATGCAGAAGAAAACACAAATAAAGAAGGAACAGATACAGTCGCGGGTGGTGAAAAAGGCTGAGCCGGAGGCTGAACAGGTGAAGGAAGTGAAGAAGGCTGAACAGGTGAAGGAAGTGAAGAAGGCTGAGCCGGAGGCTGAACAGGTGAAGGAAGTGAAGAAGGCTGAGCCGGAGGCCGAACAGGTGAAGGAAGTGAAGAAGGCTGAACCCGAGACAAGACAGGAACAGGCGAAAGCAGCGGATACAGGCCATGAGTACGACGATCTCGAATATCATGTGCGTTTTGAGCGTCACTTTGAGGAGCTGAAATGGCTGTACACGGAGCTGTATCAGAATGACTGGATGTTTGACGAGCTGTGCAGTCAGATGTACCGTTTTTACCGGGAGAGAAAAGAATCCCTCAAGAAGCTTGACCGCAGGCGCGAAGCAAATCCCGACTGGTTCAAACAGAATGATATGATGGGAATGATGCTTTACGTGGACAATTTCGCCGGCAATCTCCAGGGAGTGAAGGCAAAGCTGGATTACCTGAAAGAATGCCGTGTCAATTACGTGCACCTGATGCCGCTGCTGGAGACACCGAAGGGGCGTTCGGACGGCGGATATGCAGTGTCAAACTTCCGGAAGGTACAGCCGGAGCTTGGCACCATGGAAGATCTCGAAGAGGTGACAGAGGCATGCCATGAGAGAGATATGAGTGTATGCATGGACTTTGTTATGAACCATACCTCGGAGGATCACGAGTGGGCAGTGCGCGCGAAGAGGGGAGAGGGCGAATACATGAGCCGCTATTTCTTCTTCCATAACGATACGATTCCGAAGCAGTACGAGAAGACGGTGCCACAGGTATTTCCGACGACGGCGCCGGGCAACTTTACGTATTATCCGGAGATCGGACATTATGTGATGACGACCTTTTACCCGTACCAGTGGGATCTGAATTACCGCAATCCGCGGGTGTTCAATGAGATGATGTACAACTTCCTGTTCTTCGCAAATGCGGGAATTGACGTGATCCGCATTGACGCGGTACCGTATATCTGGAAGACGCTGGGAACAGACTGCCGCAATCTTCCCCAGGTTCACACGATCGTGCGCATGATGCGTATGATCGGAGAGATTGTGTGTCCCGGAATTCTGCTGCTTGGAGAGGTGGTTATGGAACCGTCCAAGGTGGCACCGTATTTCGGAACAGTGGAGAAGCCGGAATGCCATATGCTGTACAATGTGACGACCATGGCGACCATGTGGAATTCTCTGGCGACGAGAGATGCGAGACTTCTGAAGCTTCAGATGGATGTACTGGCAGGCCTTCCGAAGGATTACGTTTTCCTGAATTATCTGAGATGCCACGATGACATCGGATGGGGACTGGATTACGGTACGCTGCGCTGGTGGGGAATGGATGAGCGCTCTCACAAGGAGTATATCAATTCGTTCTTTACAGGAAATGCAGAGGGCAGCTACAGCCGCGGAGAACTGTACAATTATGACCCGGTAACGGGAGATGCACGGTTCTGCGGAACGGCCGCTTCCATGTGCGGAGTGGAAAAGGCAGGCTTTGAGCAGGATGAGGAACAGATGCAGTATGCGATTGACCGTGATTTGATGCTGCATGCGTTTATGTTTACACAGTCCGGTATTCCGATGCTTTACAGCGGTGACGAGGTGGGACAGGTCAATGACTATACGTACAAGAATGATCCGCACAAAGCGCCGGACTCCCGCTATATCCACAGAGGCAGGTTCAACTGGGAGCTGGTGGACAAAATCAGCGAAAAGGGCAGTGTCTCGGAAAGAATTTTCCACGGCCTGAAGCAGCTTGAGACGATCCGTGCGCAGGAGAAGGTGTTTGTCTCCAATGCAGGGTTCCATACACTGGAGACGTATGAGCAGTCGGTAATCTGCATTGTGCGGGAGTACGGCGGAGAAAAGCTGATCGGTCTGTTCAACTTCAGCGAATTTGATAAGATGGCCTGGATTAATGAGCAGGACGGCATGTATGTCGACCTGATTTCAGGGAAAGAGATGGCAGCGTCCGGTGTGATGATGCCTGGCAACGGATTTTACTGGCTGAAAAGAAAATAAAAGAGGAAAACAGATATGGGGAAGGAAGCTTTGAAGGACAGAAATATATCTGAAAAACAGCAGCCGTGGTGGAAGAGTGCCGTAATTTATCAGATTTACCCGCGCAGCTTCTGCGACAGCAACGGTGACGGGATCGGCGATCTTCAGGGTATTATCAGCAGGCTGGATTATCTGCAGGAGCTTGGTGTGGATGCGGTGTGGCTCTCACCGGTGTACAGGTCGCCGCAGGACGACAACGGCTACGATATTTCAGATTACAGGGATATTGATCCGATTTTCGGAACGCTGGCGGACATGGATGAGCTGATTGCGGAGGCAAAGAAGCGCAATATCCGGATTATCATGGATGTGGTTGTGAATCATTCTTCGGATGAACACGTATGGTTCCGGGAGGCAAAAAAGAGCCGCAGCAATCCGTATCACAATTATTATATATGGCGGGATGGAGAGGAGGGGACACCTCCCAATGAGCTGAAATCAGCATTTGGCGGTTCTGCGTGGACATGGGTGCCGGAGTGCGGACAGTACTATCTCCATCTGTTTTCCGAGAAGCAGCCGGACCTGAATTGGGAGAACCCGGAGGTCCGCCATGAGGTTCATGAAATGCTCAGGTGGTGGGCAGACCGCGGAGTGGGCGGCTTCCGTCTCGATGTGGTGGATCTGTTCGGCAAAGAAGTGGATAAGATGATAACAAAAGAGGGGACGATGCTGCATCCCTACATTAAGGAGATGAGCAAAGCTGTATTTTGCAACACCGATCTTGTGACCGTGGGCGAAGCATGGAGCGCCACACCGGAACGGGCATTGCTGTACAGTAATCCGGACGGCTCCGAGCTTTCTATGGTTTTTCAGTTTGAGCATATTTCTCTGGATCAGCAGGAGGGAAAGACCAAGTGGGATCTGGCGCCTCTGCCGTTTCTGAAATTCAAGCAGGTGCTGTCAAAATGGCAGACAGAGCTGTATCAGAGGGGTTGGAACAGCCTGTTCTTTGAGAATCATGACCTGCCCAGATCCGTGTCCCGGTTTGGCAACGACCGGGAGTACCGTATCGAGTCAGCAAAAATGCTTGCGACGCTTCTTCATGGCATGCAGGGAACTCCCTATATTTATCAGGGGCAGGAGCTGGGTATGACAAATATCCGGATGGAGCTCAGTGAGTATCAGGATATTGAGCTTCTGGGCATGTACCGTGAGCGGAAGGCAGCCGGGTATCCCGAGGAGGAGCTCATGGAAGCCATCTATGCCAAGGGGCGTGACAACGCGCGCACGCCGATGCAGTGGAGTGATGCACCAAACGGCGGTTTCACCACAGGCACACCGTGGCTGAAAGTAAATCCCAATTATAAACAGATTAATGCATACAGTCAGGTTCAGGACGGAAATTCCATTTTCCATTATTACCGGAAACTGATTGCTCTGCGCAAAAAGCACAGTGTTCTCGTGGATGGAAGATATGAGCTTCTGCTTCCGGAGGATTCCTCCGTCTTTGCGTATACAAGGACAGATGAAAAGACCAGACTGCTGGTACTGTGCAATTTTACCGCGGATACGGTAGCATTCAGCATGGATGAGGACTGGACCGATGCAGAGGTTCTGATCGGCAATTATGAATCACCGTCTGCATCAGGAACACTGAGACCGTACGAAGCTGTCATGCTGAAAAAACAGCGGACGGCAGAAATGAAATAAAAACTGAATAAATACAGATAAACAGAAGAAAACAGTCAGATAAAAAAAGGGTTTCCGCAGAAGCAGTGCCGGATGGCATGAAAGCTGTGAGGAACCCTTTTATTATAGAAGAAACAGAAAATAATTTGTGAATAATGCATAAAAAGAAAGGCTGCAAATTGTAAAAACAGGAGAAGAATAATAAAGGGATTGCAATGACTGAAAAAGTGTGATATCTTTAGATCAACAACCGGAAACGTTACCGAAAACGAATCCGGGAACGAAACCGAAAACAAAAAACAACAAAACAAAACAATGGGAGGATTATTATGGCAAAGAAAACACTTTCCTGGCTGCTTGCAGCTACCATGACTGCTTCTATGTTTGCTGGCTGCATGACAGCTAATGCAGAAGAGTCTTTCTCAGGCACACTTCGCTGGCTGAACTACAAGCCGGAAGTAGCAGACGCTATGAATGAAATCGCAGCAGCTTACACAGAGGAGACAGGCATTGATATGAAGATCGAGACTGCTGCTTCAGGTCAGTACGAGGCTACTCTGACAGCACGTATGGACAGCACAGAAGCTCCGGCTATCTTCGTTGTTGACAGCACAAACATGCTGAACACATGGAAAGATTACATTTCAGATCTTTCCGGCACAGAGCTTTACAGCTACTGCATGGATGATTCCTACACACTGAACGATGGCAACGGATACATTTACGGTGTTTCCTACGCTCTGGAGCACTGGGGAATCATTGCTAACAAGGCTATCCTTGAAGCATACTTCGCATCACCGAACAAATCCACAGAGTACACATCTGTTGATGATCTGTACACATTCGACGCTCTGAAAGCAGTTGTAGAGGATATGACAGCACTGAAGGACGAGCTGGGAATTCAGGGCGTATTCGGTTCCACATCCCTGAAGGCAGGCGATGACTGGAGATATCAGACACATCTGATGAACATTCCGCTTTACTGGGAGTGGGGCGCTGACACAGATGTAAACGGAGCGATTCCGGATTTCACATTTGCATATTCAGACGGCATGAAGAACATCATGGATCTGTACCTGAACAACTCCGTAGTTGAGCCGACACTGGTTGGTACAAAGTCTGTAGACGACTCCATGGCTGAGTTCGCTCTTGGACAGTGTGCTATGATCCAGAACGGTGACTGGGCATGGAACACAATCTCCAGCACAGAGGGCAAGGCTGTAGCTGACGAAGATGTTATCTTTATCCCGATTTCCATCGGTGTTGACGGAGAGGCTGACATGGGTCTGAGCGTAACAGGTTCTCAGTATGTATGCATCAACTCTCAGTCTGATGAAGCTACACAGAAGGCAGCAGCTGATTTCCTTTCCTGGCTGTTCAGCTCTGAAACAGGTAAGGCAATGGTAGCTGAGAAGCTTCAGTTCGTAACTCCGTTCACAACAATGGCAGATGCTACATATACAAACCCGCTGTTCGCAAGTGCAAACTCAATCGCAGCAGCTGGCAAGAAGGAGTATCCGCCGGTTTGCAACCTGATTCCGAACCAGACATGGAAAGATGCATTTGGCGCTAACATGCTTATGTACGCTCAGGGCCAGATGGAGTGGGATGATGTTGTTGCAGCAGCAGTTGACAGCTGGGCAGTTGAGGCTGAATACACAAACATGGCTAACGGAAACTAATCCGCCTGAAATAAAGCTGTTTAACGTATTATAGAAATACCTGATAGGGGGCTGTTGCAAAATGCGTAAGGGACACAGAGACCCTGTAGCGTTTTGCGGCAGCCCCCTTTTACTGAAATGAGGAGAGAGAGTAATGCAGAAAACGTATAAAAGATATTTTGCGATATTTATGATCCCCACACTGGCTGCATTCCTGGTTGCATTCGCAATTCCGTTCGTTATGGGGCTGTATCTGTCCTTCTGTAATTTCAAGACGATCGGAAATGCCAAGTGGGTGGGACTGACAAACTACATGTTTGTCTTTAAAGACAGCAGCGGATTCCTTTCTGCGCTGTGGTTTACTGTAAAAGTTGCGGTAGTGGGCGTAATCAGTACAAATGTGCTCTCCTTTGCGCTGGCACTGCTCCTGACGAAGGGACTGAAGGGTACAAACGTTTATCGTACAATTTTCTTCCTTCCGAACCTGATCGGCGGTATCATCCTCGGTTATATCTGGCAGCTGCTTCTGAACGGTATCCTCATCAACCTGACAGGCGCGGACCTCACATACAGTGCAACCTACGGATACTGGGGTATCATTATTCTGTATAACTGGCAGAAGATCGGTTATCTGATGATTATCTACATTGCAGGTATCCAGGCAATCCCGGGAGATCTGTATGAGGCTGCCAGCATTGACGGTGCAAATTACTGGCAGACACTTAAGAGCATTGTCATTCCGCTCGTTATGTCCACGGTTACAGTCTGCAGCTTCCTTTCACTGACAGACTGCTTCAAGATGTACGACCAGAACCTTGCTCTTACAGGCGGTGCTCCCGCCAACCAGACAGCGATGCTGGCACTGGATATCAGTAATACCTATTATAACCGTGTAGGCTTTGCGGGTGTGGGACAGGCGAAGGCAGTTGTATTTACCGTTATTGTATTTGCCGTCGCACTGATTCAGCTGCGGGCAACAAGATCGAGGGAGGCGGAATAAGATGAAAGCTAAGAAACAAACTTCCAATACTATTATTTATATTGTACTGACTGTTCTGGCTGTTGCATTCCTTGTTCCGATTTTCCTTGTTATCATGAACTCCTTCAAGAACAAGCTGTATATCAACACAACGCCATTTTTGCTTCCGTCCGCAGAGAGCTTTGTGGGACTGCGGAACTACATTGACGGTCTGACAAAGATCAAGTTCTGGGAGAGTATCGGTTACTCTCTGTTCATTACCATCGCATCCGTGATTGTTATTATTGTGTGCTGTTCCATGGCGGCATGGTATATTGTGCGTGTCAAGTCAAAGATTACATCTGCAGTTTACTTCCTCTTCATCGGAAGTATGGTAGTTCCGTTCCAGATGGTAATGTACACGATGACAAAGATTGCAAATATGACACATCTGGATAACTATCTGGGTATCGTTGTACTGTACCTCGGCTTTGGTGCTCCGATGGCAGTGTTTATGTTTACCGGCTACGTAAGAGGTATTCCGACAGAGCTTGAGGAAGCTGCACTGGTTGACGGCTGCAATCCGCTCAATATGTTTATCAAGGTTATTTTCCCGGTTCTGAAGCCGATCACGATCACGGTTGCGATTCTTGACGCAATGTGGATCTGGAACGACTTCCAGCTTCCGTACCTGATCATCGGTACGAAATACCGTACAGTTCCGGTGGCAATTCAGTACCTGAAGAGCGGCTACGGCTCCATCGACTACGGTCATCTGATGGCGGTTATCGTAGTGGCGCTGATCCCGATCGTTATTTTCTACTTCGCATGCCAGAAATACATCATCGAAGGTATTGTGGCAGGCGCTGTAAAGGGCTGATACGTCGGAATCATGCAGAAAAGGTCCGGGCATTGAGTACCGGACTGCCAAAACAGACTGAAAAGAAAGGGGCAGCTTGTTATGCCGCATTTTACATGTAATTTTTTGTCCTATGTATTCAACAGGGCAATGAATATCGATGTAATTATTCCAGGAGTGACGGCTTCAGAGGCAGAAAAGCCGCAGGCATCTCATAAGCCGCGCTGGAAATATCCGGTGCTGTACCTTCTCCACGGGTACTGTAATGACTACAGTACCTGGGAGCGGTATACATCCATTGAGAGATACGCCGAGGAAAGGCAGATTGCAGTGGTGACATTTTCTGCGGAAAACAATATGTACATGAGACTGCAGGACGTGAAAAAGGGCAGTCCGATTCCGCTTCTGATGGAGCCTGATTATGAGAAGCTTCTGATGAAAGAAATACCGGAGTTTGTCACCAGCATGTTCCCGATTTCTAAGAAGCCGTCCGATACGTATATTGCGGGGCTGTCTATGGGCGGCTTCGGCGCACTGTGCAACGGCTTTCGCTATCCGGGACGTTTCCGGGCAGTCGGAGCCTTCTCTCCGCTGCCGACGCTGCGCAGAGAGGATTACAGAACAAATGACCATGTCCCGGCACAGATCAGGAAATATGAGCCGCTGCTGCTGATCCAGAAAGCGATGAAGCGCAGCGACATGCCGGCGCTGTATTACAGCTACGGAGAAAAGGATTTCCTGTACGATATTCAGGAGTGGTTCCGGGAAAAGCTGGATGAAAACGGTCTCGATTACACGCTGGAAGTGCTGGCGGAGTACGGTCATGAATGGCCGTTCTGGGATATGCAGGTGGAAAAATTCCTTGACTGGATTCCCAGAACCGATCCGTATGCGCAGTGCGGAAAACGCCAGATATAACAGATGTGTCATGACCGTAATCGACAAAGACTGATAAAAAGATTTGAAAGGAGACAGACAGATGGAAGTAGATTACAATCCGCAGCTGGGATACCGCAGGACAATATTCGGGGAGGCGTATGATTTCCTCGTAAATCTGCACTCCTGCAGGGTGCAGGAGGGTGTGCTGTATCTGACGGCAGATACATACAGAGGAAGAAGGGCTGTCGTCACAGTCACGTTTCTGACGGAGTCTGCTTTCCGTCTGCAGATGTTTCCGGAGCATGGACCGCAGGTACCGCGCAATCCGGTGTTTCATCCGTCCGTGAGAGCAGAGGCAGGACTGACGGAAATGACGGAGTACTGGGAATACGGAACACAGCAGGTGAAGCTGCGCTTCCGGAAGGATTACTGGGAGATGTCGGTGTATACAGACGGGAAGCTTCTGACCAGAGAGCAGGTGTTTGACACAAACGTGGATAACCGCTGGAAGAGTCTGCCGATCGGGTATTGCTGCGACGAGAGCGGACAGTGGATCGGCACGTACGAGAATCTGTATCTTTTTTCGGACGAAGCGTTCTGGGGGTTCGGAGAAAAATTTACGGATCTGAACAAGCGCGGACAGCTCCTGCACTGCTGGCAGAAGGATGCACTCTCCACAAATACAGAGGATTCCTACAAAGGACATCCGTTTTTTATCAGCAGCAGAGGATATGCCGTTTTGCTGAACACGTACACCAGATGTGAGTTTGATATGGGCTGTACATCCCAGGTCAGCTGTCGTATGTCCAGTCAGGACGGCAGCCTTGATTATATTTTTCTTGCAGGATCGTCCGGGGATTACAAAGCTCTGCTCCGTCAGTACGTATCACTGACCGGGGAGATCCCGATGATTCCCAAATGGGCCTTCGGCTTCTGGATGTCAAAGTGTTCCTACCAGACGCGCCGGGAGATCGAGGAGACTGTGATTCGCGCCGAAAAGGAGAATATTCCGATCGATGTGATCCACATTGACGGCTGGCAGAAGATGGATATGGCTGGCACCTGGGAGTGGGATACACAGCGTTTCCCTGACCCGGAGGGCATGATCCGCTGGCTGAATGAGCATCATGTACATCTGAGTCTCTGGATGTATCCGTATCTGACGGAGGATTCTCCCGCCTTTGCGGAACTGGAGTCGCGGGGCTATTTCGTAAAAAACACGCAGGGAAAGACTTCTCTGTTCTATGCAATGGCAGACGCACCGTGCCGGGCAGCGTGCTTTGACTTCACAAATCCGGAGTTTCTGTCATGGTATGAAAAGCGGGTGAGTGCCGTACTGCAGATGGGAGTTTCCGTGGTGAAGACGGATTTTTCGGAGGCTGTGCCGGAGGATGCCGTGTACTATGACGGAACAACGGGAATTGAGGGTCACAATAAAATTACATACTTGTATGCAGAGACGATTTATGGTTTAATGGAAAAATATGGGAGAAAAACAGGACAGATGCCGATGCTGTGGGGCCGAAGCGGATATGCGGGCTCTCACCGGATTCCGGCAGCCTGGGCCGGTGATTCCTCCAGTGCCCTGAACAATCACAGCGCAATTTTAAAAGGCGGACTCAGTCTCGCCATGTCCGGTGTTTCATTCTGGGGCTATGATCTTGGCGGCTTTTATAATACTGCTCCCAATGGTGACGAATGTCCTCCCTCAGAGGAGGAATACCTTCGCTCCGTGGAAATGGGATTGTTTATACCGCTGGCGAGAGCTCATGGAAAGACACCGAGGGAGCCGTGGAATTTTTCGCCGAAGGTCCTTGAAACGGTGCAAAGATTCGTAAAGCTGCGCCGCAGCATGCTGCCGTATCTGTACAGCAGCGCGTGTCAGAGCCATCTGGAGTCTGTGCCGATGCTCCGGCCGCTTCTGCTGGAGTATCCGAAAGATCCGGTCGCCAGAATGCAGGAATTATCGTATATGCTCGGTGACAGCCTGCTGGTTCTTCCCCCATTTGAGCGAGAAGAGTATGAAGCGTATCTGCCCCGCGGCAAATGGCTGAACACTGTGACTGGTGAGATCACAGAGGGTGGGCGGTACATTACACTGAATCCTTCTATGGATCAGCTTCCTGTATTTCAGAGAGAAAATTCGATCCTGCCATTACTGGGATCGGAATGTGACGACCATATTCCGTCAGGCAGGTTTGAGCACATGAAGATAAGGCTGTTTTATACATCCAGGATGGAAACGGCATTTTATGACAGGGAGGATGATGGTTCAATCCAAACATATTTTTTCAGGGCTTTTCTGAGAAAGGAAGACAGCTGTCTCTGTGTGGAGACAGATATGAGGATACAGGACATAGATCTTGTGACAGAATACAGCTTTGCAGGCATCTGTCTGAACGGCAGTCTTTTGCAGTAATATAAAAGACACCATTCTGATATCTGTCTGTGAACAGCGGCAGCGGAGGAATGAATATGTCAGAGATTACGATAAAAGATATTGCAAAAATATGCGGAGTAGGTGTCAGTACGGTATCACGAGCAATTAACAATCATCCGGATATCAATCCTGAGACGAGAAAACAGATCCAGGACGTGATCGAGCAGTATGGCTACATTCCAAATAACAGTGCGAGAAACCTGAAAAGAACAGAATCCAATACGGTGGCAGTCCTGACAAAGGGCGTTACGAATCCTCTTTTCAGCACTATGATCAGGGTATTTGACGAGAAGCTGAAGCGCAGCCATCTCGACATGATGCTGAGACATGTGGATTACGAGGAAGATGAGGTGGCGGTCGCACTGGAGCTTATCAAGGAAAAACGCCTGAAGGGTATTATTTTCCTGGGATTCAATTATTATCACCCGGAGGGTGAGATCGAAAAAATTACGGTACCGTTCGTGCTGAGCACAGTGGGGGCGATTCTCGGAGACGAGGATTCCAGCAGATATTCGCACGTTACGGTGGACGATATGAGAGAGAGCTACAAAGCAACACAGTATCTGATTGACATGGGACATCGGAATATTGCGATTATTTCAGCAGAGGCAAGGGATTCTTCTGTCGGACGTCTGCGCATGGAGGGGTATCTGAAAGCGCTGAGCGATAATGGAATTGATGTGAATCAGAACCTGATCTGTCAGGTATCGGATGAGATGGAACATTATTCCATGGAGAACGGATACATAACAACGAAAAAACTGCTCGATTCAAAAGAGCCGTTTACTGCGGTATTTACCATGTCGGATATTATGGCGGCAGGCGTGTACCGGGCACTGATGGAGGCTGGCCTGCGGATTCCGGAGGATGTGTCGGTCCTCGGATTCGACGGTATTGAGCTGGGAGATTATATGCACCCGAAACTTTCCACACTGGCACAGCCGGTGGTGCAGCTTGCAGTGGCGACTTTTGAGCAGCTGAAAGATCTGATGGATGAAGAGTGCGGAAATATGAACCTGATTTTTGAAGGAACACTGGTGGAAAAAGAGTCAGTGAGACGAATCGGGTAGCAGGCGCAGAGGCACTGCGCTGACTGTAAGAAAATGATACAGTAATATATTGGACAGCCAAGAAAGGGATGAGTACGCACATGAAAAGGAAGAGCGGCATTTTGATGCCGATCAGCAGCCTTCCGTCCCCTTATGGAATAGGAGGGTTCACAAAAGAAGCATATGAGTTTGTGGATTTCCTGGAGGAAGCAGGACAGACATACTGGCAGATCCTGCCGCTGGGACAGACGGGATACGGAGATTCCCCGTATCAGTCCTTTTCCACCTTTGCGGGGAACCCATACTTTATTGACCTGGACAGCTTTGTGCAGGCAGGCTATTTGAGCAAAGAGGATTTGCAGGGAATTGACTTCGGATATGATCCGATGAAAGTAGATTATGCTAAAATTTACCGGAGTCGTTTCGATATATTGAGAAAAGCGTATCACAACAGTCCGTTTTCACTGGATGCAGACAGAGGCACCCAGGAGGCAGCGGCGCTGGATCAGTTCATAGAGCAGAAAGCAGACTGGCTTCCTGATTATGCGCTCTATTCGGCAGTCAAGAATTACTTTGGTGAAATTTCCCTGACAGAATGGGAAGAGGATGTACGACTGAGAAAGCCGGAAGTGCTGGAGCATTATCGCAGTGAACTGGCAGATGAGATCCGCTTTTACGAATTTCAGCAGTTTTTCTTCCATATACAGTGGATGGAGCTGAAGCAGTACGCCAACAGCAAAAACATAAAAATTATCGGTGATATTCCCATTTACGTTGCGCTGGACAGTGCCGATACCTGGGCGAACCCGGAGCTGTTTCAGCTGGATGAGAAGGGATACCCGACTGCTGTGGCAGGCTGTCCGCCGGACGGTTTTTCCGCTACGGGACAGCTGTGGGGCAATCCGCTGTACAGATGGGATTACCATAAGGAGACAGGCTATGCGTGGTGGATGAGACGGCTTTCTGCCTGCTTCAGTCTGTACGATGTGGTCCGGATCGATCATTTCAGAGGGTTTGACGAGTACTTTGCGATTCCGTACGGGGATACAACGGCCGAGAGGGGAATCTGGAAACCGGGACCGGGAATGGATATCATGAGAGCGATCAGGGAGAATCTGGGAGACAAGCCGATTATTGCGGAGGATCTTGGATTTCTGACCCCGTCTGTTCTGCAGCTCGTCAAAGACAGCGGCTATCCCGGTATGAAAGTCATGCAGTTTGCCTTTGACAGCAGAGAGTCAGGTGATTATCTGCCGCACAATTATCCGCACAACTGTGTGGTATACACAGGAACGCACGACAACGATACGATTGTCGGCTGGTTCCATAATGTTGCCAGAGCGGATCTGAAATATGCAAAAAAATATCTGAATATCCACACCACAAAAGATATGAACTGGGTATTTATCCGTCACACACTGGCTTCCGTGGCAGACACGGCAATCATTCCGATCCAGGACTATCTGGGGCTTGGCTCAGAGGCGCGAATCAACACACCGTCGGTTCTGGGCGGCAACTGGGAGTGGAGACTTTTGCCGGGGCAGGCGGATCATGAGCTGGCAGAACGGATTTATGAAGTGACAGAATTATACGAGAGACTGTAAGAGCAGTAATACAGATAAAAAAGACTTTCCGATTTTCCCGGGGTACTGGGTCGGAAAGTCTTTTTTATCGTATCTGCAAAGCAGTTATCCGGTTATGAGCAGGCGGCGAAGCGGATTGCGAATATCCGCCTGACCAGTACTGTCAGCAGCCGAACATGGTCTTGCAGATCAGTCTGCCGCTTCTGGTCCGGAACAGCTTCTCACAGACTGTGGAGGCTGTTTGCAGGCTCGACTCTCCTTCGTAAAGATTTACCAGAAAATCTGCTTCTACCAGTATCTGATAATCCATACCCTGGATGTCTGTATAAGTATGATGATGGCCGACCAGGTAGCATACGCGGTCGATCAGTTTATCTTCAAAGCCAATTTTCTCCATCATTTCCCGGGCTACAGCCGGACCTTCCTGTTCTTGCAGCGGTCCGTCACATCTGCCGTACTTGCTTTCTGCGACTTTGATTCCAATATCGTGTACGTAAGCGGCAGCCTCCAGAATGGTCATCGTTTCTCTGTCCAGTCCTTCCGTCTCACCGATCAGCTTTGCGAAGGAATGGACTTTTACAAAGTGCTGGATCCGGTTCGGATCTTTGCCGTAATAGTTTATCATTTCCATAAAAAGTCTGTTAAGCATCTGTCTCCCTCCTGTTATCTGCTATTTTACCATGAAATATAGGATGTTACAAGCTGAACAATATGACTTGACAACAGTTGGTATTTGTGTTATGTTAATTGCACATAGTTAAACGATTAATGACAGATTAAATTGTATATAGTGACAAGAGGATTTCAGAGTTGACGATTAAAGAATTATCGAAACTTGCCGGAGTCTCAACGGCAACGATATCAAATGTTATTAATGACAAACGAAGTGCAGTAAGTGATGAAACCAGGCAAAGAGTATTAGATATTATTAAAGAGACTGGTTATGTTCCGAATGGAATTGCCAAAAGTCTGAGAATGCAGTGTTCCAATAAAATAGGTGTTATTACAGAAGATATTGCACATTTTCATGTCGGTGAGATTGTTGCTGAAATTAATCGATATGCCAAACAAGAGGGATATTATGTTATTTTAAATGATTTGTGTCAGTATAACAGTAATCCTGATACTATTGCGATTCATAATGCAATTGATCTTTTGTTAAAAGAAAAAGTAGAAGGAATTATTTATATTGCCTGGCAGGACAGGAATATGAAGGATTTGATTAAGCCTTTGGATATTCCGTTGGTTTATGCATACTGTGTAAGCGAGAATGATGAAAGATCATGGGTTAATTACGATAATGTCAGCAGCATGGAAGAAATCATGGATCGTGTTTTTGCATTGAAACACAGGAAAATTGCATTGTTGAGAGGTGGGGATGAAGCATGTTACCCATCGAATGTACGATATCAGGTATATCTTCGTAAACTGAAAGAGCAGCAGATTCCATTTCGTGAAGAATATGTTAAAACGGGGTCATGGCTCTTTGATGATGGCAGAGTATTCTACCGTGAACTGATGTCATTGCAGGAACCTCCTACTATGATCGTTTCCTTAAATGATGAGATGGCTGCAGGGGTAATTGCCGAATCTATGAATACGGATCGTAAAATATTGGATGAAATATCTGTTATTGGATATAACGGATTTGGATATTGCAGGTTTTTGTATCCCACTCTTGCAACAGTCGGAATACCTTTGACTCAAATTGGATACGAAGCAGCAAAGCAGTTGATCGATGAGATTCAGGATAAAAATTATGACCATAGACAAATTGTATTGCCGTGTATATTTCAGGCAGGCGATTCTATGAAAAAAAACAGGTTTGTGTAAAATAGTTGTGATCTCTTGTGGCGCATGAATGCTGCGTGAGAATACAGCACGGTAGTTAATCGATTAATGTATGAGACATTAATCGATTAACTAGAGGATGTTGTTTTGTATAGCGGTTTTATACAGCATGGAGATTATAAGTGAAATAAAAACTGAACGGTTAATATACGCGTGATTAATCGTTTAAGTATAAAAAATAAAAGG
>SFEV01000043.1 GCA_004557975.1 Lachnospiraceae bacterium | reverse complement strand
TCCTTCTTTAAAATCATAAATTCTGTCCACATGATCTCTTGTGTCTGAATTTAATCCGAGACAATATACCAATGCCTTGTGGTACACATCCTGGTATCTGCACTTCTGCAGATATTCCATGTAAAATTTCTTGTGTGCTTCGTTCTTAAAAGTTATTGTGCGAGTAGATTTCCCGCCTGCACTTATCGCTGTGTTTGTCATCTTATTTGACCTCCTGATTAAATGATTTTTTTACCATAACAACAGAAAAAGGACACTCTCCGAAATTTGGAAAATGTCCTTTAATAACAGTATTAAAACTATTAAATTATGAGTAGGATTTAACCCTTTGTGCTTTTTACGTCCATATTAGTCCACCAAAGCACATTTATTTGATGTCAAATTGATGTCAAATCAGGTTTTTTGAGGTTCGTGAAGTACCTCAAATGCCCTAAAATACAGCATTTTATTTATCCAGCGTCTTCATCGTCGGGAACAGCAAAACATCCCTTATCGCCGGTGAATCTGTCAGCAGCATCACCATCCGGTCGATTCCGAATCCAATTCCGCCTGTCGGCGGCATGCCGAGCTCCAGTGCGTACATGAAGTCTTCATCTGTGGCGTTAGCTTCTTCGTCGCCCTGTGCCAGAAGCTCCTCCTGGGCCTTGAAGCGTTCACGCTGGTCGATCGGATCGTTCAGCTCGGAGTATGCGTTTGCCATCTCCCAGCCGTTCATAAAGAATTCGAAACGCTCCACGTATTCCGGATTCTCCGGTTTCTTCTTGGTCAGCGGAGAAATCTCGATCGGATGATCCATGACGAAGGTGGGCTGGATCAGATGCTCTTCCACGAATTCTTCAAAGAAGAGATTCAGGATATTGCCCTTCTTGTGGTGCTTTTCGTACTGGACATGGTGCGCATCGGCTGCGGCGCGGGCCTCCTCCAGTGTGTGGATTTCATTGAAATCGACGCCTGAATACTTCTTTACGGCATCTACCATGGTGATGCGGTCAAAGGGCTTTCCGAGATCCATTTCGATTCCGTTGTATGTGATCTTTGTCGTTCCGAGAACTTCCTGTGCAACGTGGCGGTACAGATTCTCTGTCAGATCCATCATTCCGTTGTAGTCAGTATATGCCTGATACAGCTCCATCAGGGTAAATTCCGGATTGTGCCGTGTGTCGAGGCCTTCGTTACGGAATACACGGCCGATCTCATAAACACGCTCCATACCGCCTACAATCAGTCTCTTCAGATAAAGTTCAAGAGAGATTCGCAGCTTTACATCCTCGTTCAGGGCGTTAAAATGTGTCTCGAACGGACGCGCTGCTGCTCCGCCTGCATTGGCTACCAGCATCGGAGTCTCCACCTCAAGGAAGCCCTGACCGTCCAGATAGCGGCGAATCGTGCTGATAATGCGGGAACGTGTCACAAATGTATTTTTAACATCCTGATTCATGATCAGGTCGATATATCTCTGACGGTATCTCGTGTCTGTGTTTGTCAGCCCGTGATATTTTTCCGGCAGAATCTGAAGACTCTTGGACAGAAGTTCCATCTTTGATGCATGGATAGAAATCTCTCCGGTCTTCGTCTGGAAAACAAAACCTTCGATACCGACAATATCACCGATATCCAGCTTTTTGAATGCTTTGTACTCTTCCTCTCCCAGACTGTCTCTTGCCACGTAGGACTGAATGGTTCCTTCCAAATCCTGTACATTGCAGAAAGATGCTTTTCCCATAACGCGCTTGGACATGATACGTCCTGCCACACGCACGGTTTTGCCGTCAAACTGTTCAAAATTGTTTTTGATTTCCATGCTGTGGTTCGTCACATCATATTTCATGACCTGAAACGGATCTTTTCCGTTTGCCTGAAGCTCTGCAAGCTTCTCACGGCGAACCTTTAAAAGCTGCTTCGTATCTACTGCCTGCTCTGTCCTCTGTTCCTTCTTCTGCTCCGCCACTTCTTACACTCCTTCTATTACTTAATCTGCTCTGTAAAGCGGACAAACGGATTCTTAGACGGATCCGCAGCCGCCTTGCTGTTTTGTGAACGCAGACTGCCTGTTTTTCATGCAGCCATCCCGTACATTCTGAAAATGTCAGATGGAACGCTGAATCTCCAGTACCTTGTATGCGATCGTACCTGCCTGTGTCTCCACCATGACTTCATCTCCGACGCTGCGTCCGATCAGTGCCTTGCCCACCGGAGACTCGTTGGAAATTTTGCCCTGAAGGCTGTTGGCCTCGGAGGAACCCACAATCTTGAATTCCATCTCTTCCTCAAATTCTTCGTCATAGACTTTTACAGTACAGCCGACATTGATTTTTCCAACGTCTACCTCGTCCTCTACGACAACCTCGGCATTTTTCAGGATCTTCTCAATCTCCTCAATACGTGCCTCGATATCGCGCTGCTCGTCCTTCGCAGCATCGTACTCTGCATTCTCGGAGAGGTCGCCCTGCTCTCTTGCCTCTTTGATTTTTCCTGCTACTTCTTTTCTTCTGAAGACCTTAAGGTCATGCAGCTCATCCTCAAGTTTTTTCAGACCTGCATATGTCAGTAAATTCTTTTTTTCTTCCATTTCAATCTACACCCTTCCCTGCGCTCTTTGAAGCAGCACCTGGTGCTGTCCCTTCGCAATCATCGTATTATAGCCGATTGCCCTGTATTTGTCAAGGAAACCTGCGCGAACCGGCTAAAATCTTTCATTTAAAAGTGTTTCCAGCTGTTCGTACGTCTCTACAGCATTGACCGCCCCCCGCAGCTTCGCTGAATTCGGGTACCCGGCCGTGTACCAGGAAATGTGCTTGCGCATCTCCCGCATCCCGGTATAATCTCCCTTGTATTCGATCTGCATTCTTGCATGGCGCAGCATCATTGCTTTCACCTCTTCTTTTTCAGGCTTCGGCAGGAGGACGCCGGTCTCAAGATACGCACAAATCTGTCTGAAGAGCCACGGGTTTCCGCGGGCGGCGCGCCCGATCATGACCGCGTCACAGCCCGTCTCCTCCAGCATCTTCCCTGCACTCTGAGGCGAGTCCACATCACCGTTTCCGATCACCGGAATGCTCACAGCCTCTTTGACCTGGCGGATGATATCCCAGTCAGCTCTGCCTGAGTAGTACTGCTCCCGTGTCCTGCCGTGAACTGCAATAGCTGATGCGCCGGATGCTTCCGCGATTCTGGCAATCTCCACTGCATTGACACAGTCCGGAGAAAATCCTTTCCGGATTTTGATGGTCACAGGCTTTTTGATGGCACGTACTGTTTTTGAAATGATCTCTTCCACAAGCTTCGGATTCTTCATCAGTGCCGAGCCTTCGCCGTTGCCTGCAACCTTCGGTACGGGACAGCCCATGTTGATGTCGAGAATATCAAAGGGACGTTCTTCAATGTAGGCTGCCATTTCGCTGATAATATCCGGATCGGAGCCAAAAAGCTGGAGGGATACAGGCCGCTCCTGCGGTGCTGTCTCCAGAAGAGCTACCGTATTTTTATTGTGGAAAGAAATTGCCTTGGCACTGACCATCTCGGTACAGATCAGTCCGGCACCCTGCTCTTTGCACAGCAAACGAAAAGGCAGGTCAGTTACTCCTGCCATCGGCGCCAGTACAACATTGTTGTCCAGTACCACGTTTCCAATTTTTATTTTCATCCTACTCTTCCCATACATATTTTTATAAGCCACGCTCTTTGTCGGGCAACCCTTTTTATGATGTCAGGATCAGAAGTCAGGCTCCCTGCACCTCAACGTCCATCCCCGGCACTCTTTGCCGGATGCACCATCATCTTGTAATAAAGCTCCAGCGAACGCAGCAGTTCCTCCTTGGTGCGCTGCAGCTCGCGGATTTTCAGAGCGCTGCCAATTTCATCGTACGAAAAATCATTTTCCGCCGCCTCTGTGCGGAACTGCAGATTTCCATCCTCATCAAACTCCAGGAGAAAAATGCCGCCCACATCGTGGGTGTACAGGACACACATGATCTGCAGCTCCTCCTGAATCTGTGCCGGAAGCTTTTTAAACTCCTCATTCAGATAATATTTTTCTTCATACGCATTTGCGCCGCAAAGCACAACCGTCTTTTTTTCCATGATTACTCCTCTTTCTGTATCTGTTTCCGGAAAACTCTGCCCTTCTACACATACCCGTAGATACCTCTCACCGACACCTCTCCGGCATAGACGGACTCCACCGTACCGTTCTCCCGGCGCACCTGCAGTTCTCCGAGGCGGTTGATGCCCTCGGAAATTCCTCTGTATTCATTGCCCGGTTCCAGCACCTGTACAATTCCGTCTTTTCCGGCCAGAAGTGTATTGTACTCTTCCATAAGCAGGGACAGGTCCTGTCTCGCAGTGAATTTTTCATAGCACTGTTCAAACTTCTCCAGGCATGCTGCAATAAGTGCAGCGCGGTCAGGACGCCCTCCCGTCATCTGATGAAGGGATCCTGCAGTCTTCTGAAGCTCCGGCGGAAAGTTTTCCACGTTTGTGTTGATACCTGCGCCGATCACCACGTAATTGATATAATCAATTTCACTGCTCATCTCTGTCAGAATACCGCAGATCTTTTTTCCGTCCACAACGACATCGTTGGGCCATTTGATCTTTGCATCCACACCGCAGCACTCCCGGCACGCTTCTGCCACTGCAATTCCCATGACGAGCGTCACCATGGAAGCACAGGGCGGCGGAAGCTGCGGACGCAGCAGCAGACTCATCGCTATGGCGCTTCCGCGCAGTGTTACCCACCCACGGCCGCGTCTTCCCTTGCCGCTCTCCTGCTGCTCAGCCAGCACCAGGGTACCGTGGGGCATGCCCTGCTCGCCAAGTCTTTTGGCCTCATTGTTCGTTGAGCCAATTGTCTCATAATAACAGATCTCCCTGCCTGCCCATTGTGTCCTGAGACGGCTTTTTACCTCTTCTGCAGTAATCACATCGGGGCGCCTGAGTATCCGATAACCCCGCCTCGGTACTGATTCAATCTCATACCCTTCTTCTTTCAGCTGATTGATTACTTTCCACACCGCAGTACGCGAAACCTGAAATTTCTCACAGAGCTCCTGTCCGGAAACGTACTGATCCGTTCTTCCGAGCGCTTCCAAAACCTTACTTTTCATTTCACACCTCTTCTTCCGCGGCACATTTTTCTCACTGCCCGCAGACAACTATCCTTCAGAACATAAATTCTGAATCAGAATTCCCGCTCTGCAGATGCTTTGCCCTGTCACCAAAAATTAAAATATACAAGTCCTGCCCCATAAAAGACAGCAAACAATAGTGTGCAGACTGCAAATGCAATTTTGTTCTGCACCACCATCAGCAGCGTCAGTGCCACATGAAGCAGAACCCCCAGCCCCAGAATAAAATTCAGGAACCAGTGGTTCTGTAAAAGATTAAACAAAAATAAAATGCATAAAACTATAACTGCCAAAGCCGTGATGATACAGAATATTTCCAGCTTCTGTACATCCTTCTCCCTGACTTTTTTCATTTCATCATCCCATCGTAGCTGCCATGACAGCCTTAATTGTGTGCATACGGTTCTCCGCCTCATCAAAGACAACAGACTGCGGTGACTCAAACACTTCGTCTGTCACCTCAAGAGCTTCCAGGCCGAACTTCTCATAGACATCACGTCCGATTGAAGTCTCCAGATCATGGAACGCAGGCAGGCAGTGCATGAAAACTGCACTCTCCTTTGCGTATGACATTACCTTTGCATTTACCTGATACGGGAGAAGCGCTTTGATACGCTCTGCCCACACCTCATCCGGCTCACCCATGGACACCCATACATCTGTGTATACCACATCCGCATCCTTTGCGCCCTCCTCTACACTCTCTGTCAGTGTGATGGTGGCACCGCTCTCTTTGGCATATGCCTCGCACTCCTTCACAAGTGCTTCATCCGGGAAATACATGCTGGAAGTACATGCCGTAAAATGCATGCCCATCTTTGCACAGGCAATCATCAGCGAGTTGCCCATATTGTAGCGGGCATCGCCAAAATACGCGAGCTTTTTGCCCTTCAGACCGCCGAGTTGTTCTCTGATTGTCAGCAGATCTGCAAGCATCTGTGTCGGATGATACTCATTTGTCAGTCCGTTCCACACCGGAACACCCGCGTACTCTGCCAGCTCTTCCACGATTTTCTGTCCAAAGCCGCGGTACTCGATACCGTCAAACATTCTGCCGAGTACACGTGCCGTATCTTTGATGCTCTCCTTCTTTCCGATCTGTGAACCCTTCGGGTCGAGATATGTGACATGCATCCCCAGATCATGCGCTGCCACCTCAAAGGCGCATCTCGTACGCGTACTTGTCTTTTCAAAAATCAGTGCAATATTTCTGCCCGGAAAACAGGGCTGCGGTTCTCCGACCTTTTTCTTTGCCTTCAGTTCAGCGGCAAGATCCAGCAGATAACCGATCTCCTCCGGTGTGTAATCTTTCAGTGTCAGAAAATTCCTGCCTTTTAAATTCATAATCCTCTCCTCCGTAATCTGCCTGATAGGGTATCAGTCCTTTACAACCTCCGCCATTGCCTTCAGAGTCCCTGCAACATTCTGCAGTTCAGACGGAATAATAATCTTTGTCGCCTGTCCGTCTGCCACCTTTTCCAGCGCCTCAAAGCTCTTCAGCGTCAGTACTGTCTGATCTGCCGCAGCTTCCTTAATCAGACGGATACCCTCTGCTTTCGCCTGCTGCACCTTGAGGATGGCTTCCGCCTCACCTTCCGCCTCACGGATCATTTTTTCTTTTTCTGCCTCTGCGCGGAGGATGGCAGCCTGTTTTTCTGCCTCTGCATCGAGAATAGCCGACTGCTTATTACCCTCGGCAACCAGAATCGACGATTTCTTCTCGCCTTCTGCTTTCAGGATTGCCTCACGGCGCTCACGCTCTGCCTTCATCTGCTTTTCCATTGCATCGACAATCTGTGCCGGCGGGAGAATGTTTTTCAGCTCCACACGGTTGACTTTGATGCCCCATGGATCTGTTGCAACGTCAAGAGATGAACGCATCTTTGTATTGATCACCTCGCGGGAGGTCAGCGTCTGATCCAGCTCCATATCACCGATAATATTTCTGAGGGTGGTGGCCGTCAGGTTTTCAATCGCCATGATCGGATTCTCCACACCGTATGTGAACAGCTTCGGGTCAGTAATCTGGAAAAACACCACTGTGTCGATCCGCATTGTAACATTATCCTTTGTGATCACCGGCTGCGGATCAAAGTCAACAACCTGCTCCTTCAGATTGACACGCTTTGCCACGCGGTCGATAAACGGTACCTTGAAATGTACACCTACATCCCATGTGCCCTGGTAACCTCCGAGACGCTCCACAATAAATGCCTGCGCCTGCGGTACAATTTTGATACAGGATGCCAGCACCAGCAAAACGAGAATCACCAGTATAATCACCAGCACCGTACTGAACGAAAATGCAAAACCACTGTCAAAATAATAATCCATACACTACTCCTCTCTCACAATCAGCTTCACCCCGCTGATTTTCTGAATTCTGACTACTCTGTCCTTTTCGATTACAGCAGACTCCTCCTCCGCGCGTGCACTCCAGAACTGTCCGCGCACCTGCACCTGTCCGCTCCCTGCCAGATTGTCAATCGTCTCTGTCACAACGGCTGAAGCTCCGATCAGACTCTCTGCATTCGTCTTTACTCTGTCTCTGTTGAGCCATCTGACGGCCACCGGTCTCGTAAAAATCAGAAGTACCACCGATACTGCACAGAATGCAATGATCTGAACAAGAAGATCGGCTCCCGCCAGTGAAAAAACAAATGCTGCCAGCGCGCCTCCCGCAAACCAGATCGTGGTAAGTCCCAGTGTCACTGCCTCTGCCGCCAGAAGAATCACGAGCAGCCCAAGCCACACAACAGCCTGCATATCCATGCCACTGCTCAGCCCCCTTTCTGTATGACTATAATGTGCATATTTTACTACACTTTTTTCGGAAACACAACTGCCGGGAGCATCTTTTCCTCAGGCCTGCATGGAGCCAAGCTTTCTGTCATTCACAAACACACCGCCAAGCTTCGGAATTCCCTTCCCTGTTCCATTCTGCTCCTCCCGATTTTTGGTTTTACAAAGCTTCCTGCCATCCCTTGCAGACGTCAATCCAGTTGGTACTTCCGGAATACTGTTCCAGCTGTTCCATAGTCACCTCGATTGCACTGTTGCTGCTGCCCGCCGCCGGAAACACCGTCTCAAACCTGCGCAGAGACTCATCGAGATACACTTCCACGCCCTCTTTCACGCCGAAGGGGCATACCCCTCCCACTGCGTGACCGATCAGATCTGTCACCTGGTCTGCACTGAGCATTTTCGCTTTTGTGTGGAAGATTCCCTTATATTTGGGATTGTCAATTTTTGCATCACCTGCCGCCACAATCAGAATGGCATGATCTCCGACCAGAAAAGACAGCGTCTTTGCGATGCGTGCCGGCTCACAGCCGACTGCCTGGGCCGCAAGCTCCACAGTTGCACTGGATACCGGAAATTCCAGAATCCGGCTGTCAGCATTCCATTTTTTCAGATATTCGCGTACTATTTCAATTGCCATTTTTTTATTCCCCTGTCTCTTTTCTTTTGTCTCCTGATATTTTGTTTCAGGAAATTCGTTTTCCATTATACCGTTATCTCGTCTTTTCCTCAACCGGTTTCTTAAAAAAGTGTGTTTCGCATACCCCCGCGAACTTACAGAACCACAAAAAAGGAGCCGTAAAAACAGCCCCTCTTCCCGGCCCGCCACTTAATGCTCTGCGCATTTAAAGCGGGGGACTTACTTGATTCGGTTAAAATAACATGCCCACCATATGTACCAGAAATGCACAGATCCAGGCGACCGCACACTGTCCGAACACTACACCGCACGCCCATTTGCCGCCAAGCTCACGCTTCACCGACGCGATGGCCGCCACACAAGGAGTGTAGAGCAGACAGAAGACAAGCAGAGCTGCAGCTGTAACAGGCGTAAGTGCTGCCTGCAGCGCTTCTGTGCTTCCAAACAGAACAGAAAGCGTGGACACCACACTCTCCTTTGCCAGAAATCCGGTAATCAGTGCCGTGGAGAAACGCCACTCACCGAAGCCGAGAGGCGCAAAAACAGGAGCGATCACACCGGAAAGCATCGCCAGCATACTGTCTCTGGAATCGCTGACCATGCGAAGCTGCAGGTCAAAGGTCTGCAAAAACCAGATCACAATTGTCGCAATAAAAATTACAGTGAAGGCTCTCTGCATAAAGTCCTTCGCTTTTTCCCACAAAAGCTGTGCCACATTGCGCACACCGGGCATCCGGTAGTTCGGCAGCTCCATGACAAACGGCACCGCCTCGCCCTTGAACAGGCTGTTTTTAAACAGCAGCGCAACAAGAATTCCCACCAGAATTCCCGTCACATACAGCCCCACCATGACAAGCCCGCCGTATTTCGGGAAAAATACTGCCGTAAAGAACGCATAGATCGGAAGCTTTGCGGAACAGCTCATAAAGGGAGTGAGCATAATCGTCATCTTGCGGTCACGCTCGGAAGGCAGTGTGCGGCTGGCCATCACACCGGGGACTGTACATCCGAAGCCTATGAGCATCGGGACAATGCTTCTTCCGGAAAGACCGATCTTTCGAAGAAGCTTATCCATCACAAAAGCCACACGCGCCATATATCCCGTGTCCTCCAGAAGTGACAGGAAGAAAAACAGTGTCACGATAATCGGCAGGAAGCTCAGAACACTGCCGACACCGTTGAAGATTCCGTCGATCACAAGGGACTGAATTGCACTGTTGACATTCCACGCGGTCATCTGTGCATCCACGATATCCGTCAGCCAGCCGATGGCAATTTCCAGGATTCCCTGGAGCCACGCACCGATGACGTTAAAGGTCAGCCAGAATACAATTCCCATAATTCCGATAAAAGCAGGGATTGCCGTGTACTTTCCTGTCAGGAAACGGTCAATTTTGCCGCTGCGCAGGTGCTCTCTGCTCTCCTGAGGTTTTACAACTGTCGCATCCACCAGCTTCTGGATAAAGGCAAAACGCATATCGGCAATGGCAGCTGAGCGGTCCAGACCGCGTTCCTCCTCCATCTGACAGATAATGTGCTCCATCATCTCCAGCTCATTCCGGGAGAGATTCAGCCTCTCCAGAATCACAGAATCACCTTCTATGAGCTTTGTCGCAGCGAAACGGACAGGTATTCCGCAGTCCTGCGCATGATCTTCAATCAGATGCATGATTCCATGCAGGCACCGGTGCACCGCACCGTTGTGGTCATCCTTCCCGCAGAAATCTGTTCTGCCAGGGCGTTCCTGATACTGTGCCACATGCAGCGCATGGCGTACCAGCTCCTCCACGCCTTCATTTTTAGCGGCAGAAATGGGAACCACCGGAATCCCCAGCATCTCCTCCATCTCATTGATCCTGACAGAGCCGCCGTTGCCTCGCACCTCATCCATCATATTCAGCGCCAGCACCATGGGCACATCCAGCTCCATCAGCTGCATGGTCAGGTACAGATTCCGTTCTATGTTGGTGGCATCCACAATATTGATAATACCTTTTGGCTTTTCATCTATAATAAACTGTCTCGTCACAATCTCTTCCGAGCTGTACGGCGACATGGAATATATACCCGGAAGATCGGTGATTTCCGTATTGGCATGTCCCCTGATCGCACCGCTCTTGCGGTCAACCGTTACACCCGGAAAATTGCCGACATGCTGGTTCGAGCCTGTCAGCTGATTAAACAGCGTCGTCTTTCCGCAGTTCTGGTTGCCGGCCAGGGCAAATGTCAGCACCGTCCCCTCCGAAAGCGGGTGCTCATCCGCCTTTACGTGATACTTGCCTCCCTCACCAAGTCCCGGATGCTCCGATTTTATCCTGCTGTGCTCTGCAGGGGAGATGGCTTCCCTCGGTACGTCGATTTCTCTGACTTCAATCTGCTGCGCATCTGCAAGACGCAGAGTCAGCTCATATCCATGGATGCGCAGCTCCATCGGATCTCCCATGGGCGCATATTTGACGAGAGTCACCTCTGCTCCCGGGATTACTCCCATGTCAAGGAAATGCTGCCGCAGCGCACCTTCTCCGCCGACAGCTGTGACAACACCTGTCTTTCCTATTGCCAGTTCCTTCAGTGTCATGGTTATCTCTTCTCCTCTTTTCATTTGAAATTCAAGAATGCCACCGGCATTCTTGCTGCGAGGTGCGCGTCATGCTTTGCATGACATAACGCATCTGCGCTCCTCTGCAATTCGCCGCTGCTTTGTCCCGCCGCGGTCTGCTGACAAAGTTAGTATATGTTTACTCTTTTCTGATGTCAAGCGGCTTCCTCAAAACACATTTTTTTCACTTGACTCTTAAATTTTTCTGACCTATCATATTTTACGGCAGATCCATTTTGGGATCTGCCGTATATCTACTATTTAATAAGGAGAAGCCCAAATGATCCGGACAATTTTAAAAGAAGTCAGAGAGTACAAACGAGCCTCCCTCATCACACCCGTTTTCATGATACTGGAGGTCCTGATGGAGACAATGATCCCGTTTCTGATGGCGTCCATCATCGACGATGGAGTCAACGCGGGCAACATTTCGCACATTTACCGGACCGGCGGCCTGATGATAGTTGTGGCGCTGATCGGCCTGTTTGCCGGCATCGGCGGCGGCCGATTCGGAGCAAAAGCATCTGCCGGTCTGGCAAAGAATCTCAGGGAAAGTATGTTTAATCACATTCAGACCTTTTCCTTTGCCAACATTGACAAATTCAGTACAGCAGGCCTTGTTACCCGTCTGACTACAGATGTCACAAATATCCAAAACGCCTATCAGATGATACTGCGTATGATGATGCGTGCTCCGTCAAGCATGATCTGTGCTCTGATTATGGCGTTTACCATCAACGCCCGTCTGGCCAGTATTTATCTGGTTGCTGTCCTGTTTCTCGGAACGATTCTTTTCTTTATTATAAGGCATGCGACCAGCTACTTCCGCATGGCCTTTCCAAAGTATGATGATCTCAACGCATCCATTCAGGAAAATGTATCTGCCATCCGTGTGGTCAAAGCATACGTGCGCGAGGATCAGGAAACATCAAAGCTGAAAAAAGCAAGCGAAAATATTTACCGCATCTTCGTCAGGGCTGAGTGCAACGTGATAGTCAATGCACCTCTGATGCAGTTTACCGTCTACACATGCATTATCCTGATCAGCTGGATCGGCGCGAAAATGATTGTCAGCAGCACACTCACTACGGGAGAGCTCATGAGCCTTCTGGCGTACTGCATGAATATCCTTTCAAGCCTTATGATGCTGTCCATGGCGTTTGTCATGATTTCCATGAGTACAGCCAGCATGGAGCGTGTCAGCGAAGTGCTGAATGAGACCAGTATGCTGCAGAATCCGCCCCATCCGGTCATGGATGTCGATAACGGAAGCATTGAATTTGACCACGTAAGCTTTTCCTACCGCGAGGGCAGCGAGGAACCGGTCCTGAAGGACGTCTGTCTCTCCATCCGTTCAGGTGAAACCATCGGCATCATCGGCGGAACCGGAAGTGCCAAGTCAAGCCTTGTCTCGCTGATCAGCCGTCTGTACGATGTGACGCAGGGCGCCGTAAAGGTCAGCGGAATCGATGTCAGGGAATACGATATGGAAGTGCTCCGAAATCAGGTGTCTGTCGTACTGCAGAATAACGTTCTCTTCTCCGGCACAATCTATGACAACCTACGCTGGGGCAATCTCAACGCAACGGATGAAGAATGCCGGGAAGCGTGCCGTCTCGCATGCGCAGATGACTTCGTGCGTTCCTTCCCGGACGGCTACAACACCCGCATTGAGCAGGGCGGTACGAACGTATCCGGCGGCCAGAAGCAGCGGCTCTGTATCGCCCGTGCTCTTCTGAAAAAGCCGAAAATCCTGATTCTCGATGACAGTACAAGCGCCGTGGATACTGCCACCGACGCAAGAATCCGCCGTGCATTCCGGGAGGATATCCCGGATACCACCAAACTGATTATTGCACAGCGAATCTCCAGTGTGCAGGATGCAGACCGCATCATTGTCATGGATGAAGGGCAGATCAGCGGTTTCGGAACACACGAAGAGCTGCTTGCTTCCAACGAGATTTACCGTGAAGTGTACGAATCTCAGACCAGCGGCGGCGGAGATTTTGATGAAAGGGCAGGTGAATAAAATGGCAGGTCCCATGAACCGTGTACCGCGCGGGCAGAAGCCGCAGGTACAAAATCCCGGAAAGCTTCTGATGCGCCTGATGCGCTACATTTTCAAGGATTACAGGTACCACTGTATCTGTGTCTTTTTCCTGATTTTTGCCGGAGTCATTGCTAACGTGCAGGGCACCATGTTTACGAAAAATCTGATTGATGACTACATCACGCCGTTCCTTCTGACCGATCATCCTGACTTTGCGCCGCTTGCCAGGGCAATCGGCCGCGTCGCCGTTTTCTACGGGATCGGTGTTGTTTCCACGTATGCGTACAACCGCATTATGGTCAATGTGACACAGGGCGTTCTGCGCAATCTGCGCGATGATCTGTTTTCTCATATGGAACAGCTTCCCATCAAATACTTTGACACCCACGCTCACGGCGATATCATGTCCATCTACACAAACGATATCGATACACTGCGCCAGATGATCAGCCAGAGTATTCCTCAGATCATCAACAGCTCTTTCACTATCGTCAGCGTTTTTGTCAGCATGCTGATTCTCAGTGTTCCGCTGACCTTCGTCACACTGATCATGGTATGTATCATGCTCTTCTGTACGAAAAAGGCAGTTTCAAACAGCGGAAAAAACTTTCTGGAGCAGCAGAAAAACCTGGGTGCCGTCAACGGATATATCGAAGAAATGATGACCGGCCAGAAGGTGGTCAAGGTATTCTGCCACGAGGAAGAGAACAAGAAAAATTTCAGGGAGCTGAACGAAAAACTGTTTGTCAGCGCCGACCGGGCCAATACCTTTGCCAACTTTCTCGGCCCGATCAATGCACAGCTGGGAAATGTCAGCTACGTAGTATGCGCCATCACCGGAGGCATTCTTGCCCTCAACGGAATCGGAAGATTTACGCTGGGAGGACTGGCCAGCTTTCTGACCTTCAACAAGAGCTTCAACATGCCGATCAACCAGGTCAGCCAGCAGTTCAATGCCATTGTCATGGCCATGGCAGGCGCCGACCGTATCTTCCGACTGATGGACGAGGAGCCTGAGACAGATAACGGCTACGTGACGCTGGTCAATGCAAAGGAAGTAAACGGCGTCCTGACAGAAACTGATGAACGTACGGGACGTTGGGCATGGAAGCACACCCATCAGGCAGACGGATCTGTGGATTATAAAGAGCTGCGCGGAGACGTGGTGTTTGACGGCGTCGACTTCGGCTACAATGATGACAAGATCGTACTGCACGATGTGAAGCTGTACGCAAAGCCGGGACAGAAAATTGCTTTTGTCGGCTCCACCGGTGCTGGAAAAACCACCATCACAAACCTGATCAACCGCTTTTACGATATCCAGGACGGAAAAATCCGCTATGACGGCATCAATATCAATAAAATCAGGAAAGCAGACCTGCGCCGTTCTCTCGGTATTGTGCTGCAGGATACGCACCTGTTTACCGGTACAGTCAAAGAAAATATCCGCTTCGGCAAGCTGGATGCAACGGACGAAGAAATCATTGCCGCTGCAAAACTTGCAAATGCAGACGGTTTCATCCGCAGGCTTCCCCAGGGCTACGATACGCTGCTGACCGGCGACGGAGCCAGCTTAAGCCAGGGGCAGCGGCAGCTTCTCGCCATCGCCCGCGCCGCCATTGCAGATCCTCCTGTTCTGATCCTAGATGAGGCTACCAGTTCCATCGATACCAGAACGGAACGCATTGTGCAGGAGGGTATGGACCGTCTGATGAAGGGCAGGACAACGTTTGTAATCGCCCACAGACTGTCCACCGTACGCAATTCCGACTGCATCATGGTACTGGAACAGGGACGCATCATCGAGCGCGGTACCCATGAACAGCTTATGGAAGAGAAAGGAAAGTATTATCAGCTGTATACGGGAAGCTCCATCAGCGCCTGACTGCTGTCTTTTCTTTCTCTGTCGGCATATTTCCAATCTTTCATCCTGAAAGAAGATGGGCTTCCGGCGTTCCTGAAGTCAAGCGGATATTCGCAATCCGCTTCGCTACTTAATGCTCTGCGCATTTGAAGTGGGGGACTTACTTGCTTCGGTTAAAAATCCCGTGACCGGATATTCAGTGAACATATCACAGCTTATCCGGCCACGGGATTTTTTTACAGCCAAAATTTACAGACTTCTCACTCCGTCTCTCTTAACTGAGAAAGCTCTCCAGATTCTCAAAAACCATCTGCTGCATCATCTCTGCAGGTATTCCTTTCACATCAGACACAAATTTCAGATTGTTCTGCAGAATTCCCGGCAAATTCTCCAGCTCAAAGCGGCTGACATCGTACGCCCATGCCACAGCAGAGAGTCCGTCTGTCTCGACGAACAGCTTCTGAGCAGGAATATTCTCAATCATGTATCGATACAGCTTTTCAGAAGCTCTGTCACTGTCTCCGACCCTCTCGCTCCCGTTCTCTGCATTTCTGCAGATGCGTGACAGATCCGGTCCCAGAGTAAACCAGCAGCCCAGCTCCAGAAATTTTTCGAAGGTGCGGATATCCCCGGAATACCAGTGCACACAGATCTTTCCCGGAAAATCACGTACCATATCGGCAATCTGCGCTTCCATTCCTTTCGTGTGCAGAATGACAGGCTTTTTCAGGTCGGCAGCAATCCGGAGCTGACGTTCAAACACGCTCTTTTGAACGTCCAGAGGCACACCGCACCAGACAGAGTCCATCCCTGCCTCACCGACAACATCACACGCCTGAAAACAGTCCATGTAATCCTCCGGACAGAAACGGTCACTGTACCACGGGTGAACGGCAAAGCTGAGATAGATTCCGCGTTTCTGTTCATCCGGCCGCTGCGCCGTCAGCTCAGAACTTGTTTGCATGCAGAATTTCCATTCCCCGGGCGTCCCACAGCTGAAGCACGTGGAAATGCCGTGTTCCAGTCTGAATTTCATTTCCCGCAGAGCCTCTGACTTTACCGCAGCTCTCTGTATTTCTGTCTCTTTCGCTCCGTCTTCCTGCGCCGGAGACGGCAGATGCGCATGCATATCCAGCATGCGCATCTGATTTTTATTTCTGCTCTGTCCTCTGTTATCCTTCGGGCACATTTTATTTTCCTCTCTTGATCATATGATGAATCCCGGCCCGCAGCTCTCCCTGTTCGTACAGCCATTCCCTTGTGCGGTTCTGCTGCTCCACGGCAATTTCGCCGCGGATTCCTTCGCCGGGCTCTCCCATAACCAGAATACGGTCTGACAGATAAATGGCCTCATCTGTATCATGCGTGACCAGCAGAATCGTCTTTTTCAGAGTGCTGCAAAGCTCCCGCAGCCAGTCCTGCATATCACCGCGGGTGATCACATCCAGGGCACCAAAAGGCTCATCCAGCAGGTAGATGTCTGCCTCACAGAGCGTCGTCCGCAGAAATGCAGCTCTCTGACGCATACCTCCGGACAGCTCGTCAGGATACTTGTCCTCGCAGCCCTCCAGCCCAAAGAGCGCCATCTTCTCCCGCGCACTTTCCTTCATCTGCTCTCTGCAATGATGAATCTCTCCGTACAGACAGACATTATCGAGAATCGTTTTCCAGGGCAGAAGCAGATCGTTCTGCGGCATATAGGCGAAGCTCCTGCTCATTTTGCTGACCCTAATGCCGTCAATCAGAATTTCTCCCTCCTGCGGCTGCAGAATCCCCGCCAGTATATTGAGAAGCGTGGACTTTCCACAGCCGGATGGCCCCAGGATACTGATAAATTCTCCGTCCTTTACTTCAAAGGAAAGATTTCTGATGACTGTTTTGTCCGCGTAGGAGAAATTCAGATTACTGACCTTCAGCTTCATATCTATATCTTCCGCTCCCATTTGTCGTCCGCCTCAGCGGCCTCTCTGTCACTGTGCCAGAAATTCATTGGTATAGCATGCAGATGCGGGAATGACTTCTTCGATGACGCCGTACTCCTGCAGGAAAGCGGCGTAATTGTCCCAGACCTCATCCTTCATCACACCCCAGATTTCTGTATCCTCCATAAATTTATCCGCAAGATACTCCTGGGACTGCTTCAGCATATCCAGATCGTAGTCCGGTGCGTGGGCGAAAAGAATCTCTGCTGCCCCGTCCGGATCCTCAATCGTATCCTGATATCCTTTTGCCGTAGCACGCAGGAACGCGGATACCATCTCCGGGTCCTCCTCCAGCACTTTGTTTCCTGCAATGATAACAGGTGTGTAATAATCCAGGCGATCGTCCAGCTCACGGCATTCCATATAGTTCAGAGCGCATCCGTTTCTTTCTGCAAGCACACAGTCCCAGCCCTCAAAAAACCACATGAGATCACAGCTCTTTCCCAGTGCCTCAAAGCCGCTTCCGTCCGAGATGACCATGTTCAGCTTTGAAAAATCCGCACCTGCCTGAGTCATGCATGCCTCCAGCACGGCTGACTCTCCGGGGCCGCCCCAGCCTGCATACGTCTTTCCCTCAAAGTCTGCGGGAGATTCGATTCCGCTGTCCGCAAGGCTTACAAAGCCTGATGTATTGTGCTGAATCAGTGTGGCAACAGCTTTGACAGGAAGCGGATCCTGTGCTGTAAGGGCGATCGTCACATCCTCCTGATAGCTGATGCCGAACGTACCCTTTCCCTGTGCCACCAGAGTAGCGGTAGCGCCGTCTGTGGGCTCAATAATCTCCACATCCAGTCCCTCTTCCTCATAATAACCTCTGTCCAGCGCAACGTACATACCGGTGTGGTTCGTATTCGGTATATAGTCAAGAATAACTGTCACCTTTTTCGTTTCGCCGTCTCCCTCTGCAAATGCAGGCACTGCTATACACATTGTCACTGCTGCAGCCGTCAGAACGGCTGCTCCCATTTTCCATCCGTTTTTCATCATGTCCTCCTGTCTTTGAATACATTTATAAATTTTCAGCCATGCTTCCGTCTTCTTCGTCTCGACGGCATCACAGCATATCCGAACAGTTTCACCAGCCCGTTCATTGCAAGGCTGAGCAGAATGATCATCAGCACACAGGCAAATACTTTGTCAAGCATATAGCCGTTCTTTGCACGGATCAGATAATAGCCCAGTCCGCTCTGGGAGGCTATCCATTCACCGACCACGGCTCCGCTGATACTGTACGTCGCTGCCACCTTGAGTCCCGACAGCAGAGATATCATGGCTGACGGAATCTTGACGATCCGGTAAACCTGAAACCGTGAGCCGCCGTAAGTGCGAACAAGATTCAGATATCCTGCATCCATCTCCCCCAGTCCGTCACTGAAGCTGACAACAATCGGGAAAAAACACATCAGCACTACCGTCAGTATCTTCGGGGCATACCCGAAGCCGAGATATATAATGAAGATAGGTGCCAGTACGATTACCGGCACAGTCTGTGTCACAACAAGTATCGGGTATATGCATTTTTTAAAGGTAGGCATAGCATCGATCATCACACCAATCACGATTCCGGCAGCAAATGAAATCGCCATACCGCCAAGCGCCTCCAGCACAGTAATCCAGGCATGTCCCAGAAGCACAGAAAATTCCGCCGCAAAGGCTGCAAGCATATCACTCGGTGCAGGCAGAACGTACAGCGGTATCCCTGCAATCTGCACCGCCAGCTCCCATACTGCCAGCAGGACGAGAATCACCAGAACAGGCGCAGCCTTTGAGAGCCTGCGCTTCACACAGTCTGCGGTCGCTGAAAATGCAGACATAAATCACACCTCCTGATATACCGCACAATCTGTCAATTGACCCATAAATTATAGCACCAATGATACCATAAGAAAACTGGTTTTCATTGAATTTAAAGCAGTACGGCGCGAATCCGAACCTGCACGGTCCGATTTCGCGCCGCAAAAATGCGGCTAACAGGACTTGAACCTGCACGGTCTCCCACTGGAACCTAAATCCAGCGCGTCTGCCAATTCCGCCATAGCCGCATGTTTATATACTTTTGTAATACAGAAAACGGGAAACCCTGATTCTTCAAAGCCTCCCGAATGTAACGTAAAAACGACGGAATATCCGTCTGCTGCTCCGGCAGCTGACCGATAAATGCAGCATAAACGACGAATCGCCAAGCTGGGCTAGCTGGATTCGAACCAGCGAATGCAGGAGTCAAAGTCCTGTGCCTTACCGCTTGGCGATAGCCCATTAATAAAGGGTGGATAAAGGGATTCGAACCCTTGGCCTCCAGAGCCACAATCTGGCGCGCTAACCAGCTGCGCTATACCCACCATAATGGATTTACCACTTTTCAATTTATTTTTCTTTTTCAAGAAAAACGAGCCTGAAGGGATTCGAACCCCCGACCCACGGCTTAGAAGGCCGTTGCTCTATCCAACTGAGCTACAGACTCAAAAAGCGGGTGATGGGAATCGAACCCACGTGTCCAGCTTGGAAGGCTGGTGTTCTACCATTGAACTACACCCGCGTGTGCGTATAACCTGTTGAAAACTCGGGGTGACAGGATTCGAACCTGCGACCTCCTGGTCCCAAACCAGGCGCTCTAGCCAAGCTGAGCCACACCCCGTTTCAGGCATTTAACGCCCTTCGCTTGACGCAAAATGAATTATAATATAGAGGGCGCTAAATGTCAACAATTTTTTTAAACTTTTTTGATATAATTTTCTTTTCTGGGTTTTGCCTGCGGAAGCTCACAGTCACGGTAGCCGAGAATGCAATTTCCGATTCCGATATAGTCTCCTTCAATTCCCCACTGTTTCAGAAGTTCCTTTCCTTCCTCCGTATCAAACACTTCCCTTGCACGGTTGATCCAGCAGGAGTCCACACCGATGGAGAAGGCTGCATTCATCAGATTGCCCATTACCAGACTTCCATCCTCCACACACGTTCCCTTGCTGCGGTCTGCAAGTACGATCACGACGGTCGGTGCACCGTAGAACGGGTCACTGTTGACTCCCATAACCGCAGCGTTCATTCTGGAGAGTTTTGCGATCATCTCCGGGTCCTGCACTACCACCATGATCGGGGACTGCATTCCCATACCGGTGGGAGCGTACGTGCCAGCCTCGAGAATCAGATCCAGCTCGCTGTCCTTAATCTGTTCCTTTTTGTACTTGCGGATACTTCTGCGCTCTTTGAGACACTTCAATACTTCATTCATCAGTATTACCTCTCTTTCTTTATGATATTGTTCTGTCACTGCTCACTTCGTTCACAGCAACATTATTTTCTTACCGCATCATTGCGTATGAGCCTGTCTCCCGGAAACCGATCCTGTGGTAAATTCTTCCCGCCGCAGGATTATCATAAAACAGACAGAGAAATTTTCTTCCCCCGGCAAAGGAGCTTCTGCACAGTTCCCGTACAGCCATGGATGCGTATCCCTTTCCGCGTTTTTCCGGTGCCGTGGCCACATCTACAATCATCGCACTGATGCTGTTGGACGCGCTTGTCCTGGCGATCGCTGCCAGCTCATCCCCTTCAAAAACGCCGACCGAAAGATTCACCGGCAGATCCGTTTTCAGCTGCTGTTCTGATTTCTCCGGATCACTGTATGTGGGCGCAAATTCTTCAATCAGCATATTCAGCTTCATAATCTGCGGTATATCTTCCAGCTCCAGCTTACGCAGGATCACATTTTCCTGCGCACTGCTTCCCGGATTTATTATCCTGTCTGTCAAAAGTTCCTCTCTTCCACAGCGGCACATATACGTTTCCTGAAGTTTCAGCTCCGGATAATACGGCTGAAGCTGTCTCACCAGCTCCGTCTTGCCGCTGATACAGTCCACCGTCCTTCCTTTCAGAAAATCTGCCACCTGCGAAGCACGGTACTGTTTCTTCTGACTGTAAATAATATAAAAATCAAAGTATTTCAGCAGCACACAGTCCCAGCCTTCCGCGTCCTCAAGAGCAAAAATACTGACCTCCTCCGTATCAATCCCATGATTTTCAATATCGCCGATAAAAAAGAGATTCATTTCCGGCTCCTGACCGACGTACTCCAGAATTTTTTCTCTGTCCTTCTCTTCCAGCTTTTTCATTTTTATAATCCGCCTTTCTGCGAAAGGCACCAATGCGTCATGAAACATGTTGGCTGACTTTCGCTTTTCTATTCTATCTTCCTTCTGATACAATTCTTTTATAAGACTGACACACTACAGAACACGTAGAGGTGAGTGGCGGGGCTGTATAGCGGCAACCTCGCATTTTTATATGTTGTCGGTCATCCGTTAAGGCATCAATGATTGGCGCATTACCGTAGCCCGTAAACTTATCTCTTCCAAAGTCGACTCGATTTTGCCGGATGACCAGTTACTGTCAGTTTTATTACTATAAATTTCAGGAGGTTATTTTATTGTCGTTTAAAATTCTAAAAAATAATTGCTGTGGACTTGATGTCCACAAAACATGGATCTATGCCTGCATTGGCATTACCGATTCCCACGGGCGTACAGAATATAAACAAGCTCGCTTTTCTTCCTTCACAAAAGGTTTGCAAGAGTTGTGTGACTGGCTTGCTAAATATAACTGTAACGATGTTTGTATGGAATCTACCGGCAAGTATTGGATTCCTGTTTTTAATATCTTAGAGAAGAATAACATCTGGGTTACTCTTTCTCATCCCAAATATACCAAGCCTCAAAAGGGCAACAAGACAGACCGTAAGGATGCCAAATGGATTTGTGATTTATACATGTGCGGAATGGTAAACGCTTCTTTTATCCCGCCTGCTGACATCCGCGAATTAAGAGATTTGGTAAGATACCGTTTCAAACTCACCTGTATGATCACCAGTGAGAAGAATCGTGTTCATAACTGTCTTACTGTATCTAACTTAAAATTAGATGATGTCTTCTCTGATATATTTGGTAAATCTTCCCGTTCTATTACGGAACAGATTTTACAACACCCTGGAGAAACTTTTGATGTAACACCATTCGTAGATGGCAGATGTAAGACCCCTATAGATGAAATACAGGCTGCTGTTGATGGTGCTATCTCTACGGAACAAGCTGTGAAACTCAGACAATGCCTAAATCACATCGATGAATTAGAAATGCACAAAGCAGAAATAGAACGGGAAATCTTTCGTCTCAGTGATAAATACGAAGAAGTCCTTACTCTTATACGAACCGTACCAGGATTCGATAAGAACCCAATGACTGCCATTCAAGTACTGTCTGAAATCGGAGGTGACATGTCTGTTTTCCCCACAGCAAAAAACCTCGTTTCATGGGCTGGATGTTGTCCCCGCAATGATAAAAGCAATCAAAAAATCAAATCCACTAGGATTTCCCGTGCTGGTTCTTATTTTAAACCCGTTTTGGTGCAAGTTGCAAATGCTTTAATCAAATCGAAGAAACATCCTGAATTTACTACCCGTTATCGACGTATAAAAGCACGTCGTGGTCACAAGAAAGCTATCATTGCTATCTGTCGTATGATCCTGACCGCTATCTGGCACATACTAACAGATTTAAAACCATATACTCCGGAAGGCTTTCTTGACTCACGTCGTGTGAACAAATCAAAAGTATTGACTACTTCACAGGCTCTAAATCTACTTAAACAACGAGGATATGTCATCAAAGATGATGCTGTTCCTGTTACCTGATTAGGTGCTGTATCAATATTTAATTTTTAAGCCACCGAAAGATGGTTTGTTCGCTATGCCCTTTATTTCTTGGCTGTCTTCTACTTATTTGTTTCAAACTT